>CAIXCO010000250.1 GCA_903917955.1 uncultured Chlorobiaceae bacterium
ACGTTTTTCCGTCTGTTCTGTGCCCGCCGACCTCTATGCAAAATAGCTTCACTTCAGCAGGAAATATTTCTCAGAATAATTATTCCAGTCAGAAAAGCTGCCGTTGAGGCCGAAAGCTTCGCCAGGGGGGAGGCGATTAACTGTTCAACACACGCAATACGGTGTCGGGGGCTTTTTTGACAAGATTCAGCAAAACCAGTGCCGGGCCATGCGGTTTGCGGTCACCCCGTTCCCAATGTCTCAGTGTGGCGACACTGATGCCGAACGCGGAGGCAAACTCATCCTGCGTCAGGCGTGTTTCCTGCCTGATACTTTTGACGTTGACGGGTTCCGGCTGAAACACTTTGACCGTTACTGTTTTTCCCTCTGAATAATCAACGGCCTGTTCCAATCCCTTTTTTATGCTCTCAAAAACGTTATCCATTTTTATCTTGTATAGTTTTGAACTAAAATTTTCGTCAGTCCGGCCAGCTCATTTCGTTCTGCTTTGGTCAGGTTTCCTTGCTCACTTTTGCTGAACGCCGTTAACAGAAAAAGCGGCATATCAGGATTGTGATAAAAGTATATGACGCGAGTGCTACCACTTTTTCCTTTGTTCCCTGTAGCCCATCTTACTTTTCGAACACCTCCGGTTCCCTGAATCAAAATCCCGGCCGTTGGGTTTGTTGCAAGGTAGGAGAGTAGAAAATCATGCTCCTCACTGCTCATCAGCTTTTCTGATTTGCGAATGAATTCCGGTAGCTCTACAATTGTAATATTCATCAAACAATATAATCCAATGGATTAATTTTTCAAGGGAGGTCTCAGTTAACAGCCCGAATATTTAGCTTTATGATCTCTCTTTGCACGCATGCAAGCAACTCTCGCACCACTGATTCCTATGTGCGTGTCGGTTCAGCCAAAACTCCAACCATTGGTTAGAGAAATCAGTTGGGCTAAAAACCTTGTTATTTTCACCCGATGCACAGATGAGCTTGAACGAGAATTCTATCTTCGGGCGACGGCCAGGTTTGGCTGGACAAAGGCGATACTTCAGCACCAGGTTGACAACAAAAGCTACGAAAAATACCTGCTCAACCAGACCAATTTTGGTAAAACACTCTCTCCTGAACTGCAAGCTCAGGCTGTGCTTGCGGTCAAGGATAAGTACACTTTCGACTTTCTGGAGCTGGCTGATGAACACTCCGAGCGGGAACTGGAACAAGCATTGGTGAAGAACCTTCGCCGTTTTCTCTCCGAAATGGGCGGAGCCTTTACCTTTATTGGCAACCAGCACCGCCTTGAATCCAGCACCTTATCAAGATGTGATTTATCAACTACTTTCATGTTCGTGCTGTGCGGGCTTTTTAATCTGAAGCTTCAGCGAAGCTTTCTGAACGATGAGGCCTTGATGGCGGCAAAAAGGGTAGAGCCTGGTGTGATACTAAGTTCATCAGCGGCTGCACGGACAATTTCTGCAATAAGTTTTTCTCCTTTTGCGGAGAGAACAACACCGACTCTTCCATCCGAATCGAACAGTTCTGTGACTGTGCACTTCAGCAGGTTCCGTGCACTTATTGCTTCAGGATTTTTTTTGAACAGGATAATATCACGTGACGAGAGTTCAAAAAGTGATTCTCCCGAGATATTTCCGGTTGAAATCAGGAGGTAAAATAAAGTATGTGATACAGCAATCTCCCGCTTCGAGCGTGAAATCGAACTCCTCCGCGAGTACCGCATACGCCTTGTTGCCGATGTGGTAACAGGCAAACTCGATGTGCGTGAAGCTGCGGCAAAACTGCCTGATGAAGTACAGGCTCTTGAATTTGAGGACGATCTGGTTGCTCTGGAAGAGGACGCGGATAGCTCACTATAAATGAATGGAGTGATTTTTATTGTTACTTAACGGGCACTTGATAACATGGTATTCGTTATGGCTACAGGGATTACGAAAGGCCTGTTTTTATGTGAGTTAATAGTTTTTTTTCTACTTGACGGTAACTTGATGGAGGGCATCCTATGACCACCGATATCACGGAAAAAGGCCTCGAAACCCTCATCATGCGGGCTATGACCGGTACAGACGGTCTTGCGCCATCTACCGATCAGCTCGAACAGTCACCACCATCCTACGGAGGAACCGGATATATCGCAGGCACTCCAAAAGAGTACGACCGTGCTTATTCGCTTGATGTTTCGCAGCT
>CAIXCO010000251.1 GCA_903917955.1 uncultured Chlorobiaceae bacterium
CCACGCTGGCTTTGTAAGTCCTCCCAACTCCCAGACAACTCCCGGACTTCTGGCAGGAAAAATATAGAGAATCACGCCCGAGACCAAAAGCATGAAAAATGAAAGAAAAAGCCCGAAGCTTGTAAATACCCGCCAACTGTAAGATTTTTGCATGATGCGCCGTTTTGAAATCCGTTATGTATGATCTGTCATAACCTCAGACGCTCTTGTTGTCGATTTCCGGCGGGTTCCAGTTTGCCGCGCTCTTTTTTTTCGCTCTCCAGGGCTTGAAGATGGAGATAAAGAGGGTAACCATGAGCAGCACGACCTGAAGGGTGCCAAAAAAGAGGTTCATCTTCTGGTTGTAGAGGTAGGCGGAGTTGCCGAGCGAAGCCATGCCGAGTTTTCCGGAAATGTCCATCATTGCGCTCTCCCAGGGGCCAAGAAAAAAGGTGCCAAAGAGAATGGCGGAGAGCGTCACCACCCACTTGACGGTCAGCCAGGTGTGTTTGAAGAAGCCCCAGTTACTGAACAATGAGTAGGCGAGCCCGGTAAGCAGGCACCCAATGGCTCCGGGAACGACAACGATCGACATGTCAACATGATGAAGGCTCTGGTTTATGCCGTACAGAACCGCTCCATCACTCACTCCGCTTTTCAGGAAATAGAGTGATATCAGCGATACAGCCCCCCCGATCCAGCAGGAAACTGCAAGAAGATGAAACCCTTTCAGCCATTGTAACCCTTTCGCTTTCAGTTTTGGCATGTGCCTGTCTCCATTCTGTTCTTGAGCTTTTGCTGCAAGATAGAAAAAATGGAGGAGCCTTGCACTTCTGGATTGCTCTGTGTGGTTTCCAGCGGGTCAGTCGAAGGGTATTGTGGTTCATCAAACAGGGTGGCGCGTCAGTGGCTTGCACTGGCGGCAATCAGTTCGGAGGCATGGCTGAGCGATGCGGGGGAGATGCTTTTGCCACTGATGAGCTGGGCGATGGCTCGCAGGCGGCTCTCGTGGTCGAGGCGGGTTACCTCAGTGACGGTTCTCTCATCCTGAACGGATTTTTGTACCTGAAGGTGCAGGTCGGCCATTGCGGCAATTTGCGGCAGGTGGGTGATGGCGATGATCTGGTGCAGGCGAGAGAGGCTTTTGAGGCTTTTTCCGACCGCCTCTGCAACCCGGCCGCTGATGCCGGTATCGATCTCATCAAAAATGAGGATCGGCAGTTTGGCCGACTCAGCCAGTGCGCTTTTCATGGCGAGCATCACCCTTGAAATTTCTCCGCCTGATGCCACTTTGATGAGAGGTTTTGGCTTTTCGCCGGGGTTGGCTGAAATGAGGAACTCAATGTGGTCGCAGCCGTTCGGGAGTGCGGCGTACCTTTTCCCTTCAAGAGAGATCTCTCCGTCACTCTGCTCCTCACGCTTCATGGTGACGATGAAGGTGGCATTTGGTATGCCGAGATGGGCAAGGTGGCCCTGAATGACCCCTTCAAGGCGGCGTGCGGCCTCCTGGCGCTTGCAGGAGAGCGCTACGGCATGGAGTGAGAGCTCCATTTTTTGTGAGGCAATGTTCTGCTCAATGCGGGTAACCTCCTCTTCAAGATTGTCTTCAAGGGCAATCCTCTCGTCAAGCTGGTTACGCAAGGCAATCAGTTCCGGCAGTGAGCGGCCATATTTTTTTGCGATGCGCTGGAGAAGGAGCTGGCGTTCACGCAGTGATTCGAGCCGGACGGGATTGAAGTCAATCGTTGACGAATAGCTTCGGCTGAATCGGGCAAGTTCATCAACAATGCTTTTTGCGGTTCGCGTCTCTTCGAGGTGCATGGCAAACCGTTTGTCAATACCGGCAAGCTTTTCGAGGGTGTGGAGCGCACTGCTGATGGAGGAGTAGACCGAGTGCTCGCTGTTATAGAGCAGCTCGCTCAGCGCGGTGCTGAGGGTGAAAAGGGTTTCGGCGTTTTCGAGTAACGTTATTTCGGTTTCGTTCGTCTCCTCTTCACCGTTTTTAAGATCAAGAGCGTTCAGTTCGTTGAGCTGAAAATCGAGGATCTCTTTTTTGTCGTGGATGTCAGCGGCCTCTTTTTTCAACTGCTTCAACTGCTGTTGAAGAGTCTGGAGCCCGGAACGGGAGGCCCTGTAGGCGCTCACTTCCGGGTTGGTTCCGCCGTACTCGTCAAGAAGGGTTTCGTGGGTGTCGGCACGCAGCAGCATCTGGTGTTCGTGCTGGCCGTGCAGGTCAATCAGCAGCTCTCCCACCTGTTTGAGGAGTGCGACGGTGCAGGGAGTGTCGTTGATGAAGCAGCGTGATTGACCACCCGAGGAGAGCTCCCTGCGTACAATGAGTTCCGGCACCGGCTCAATATTGGCCTCCCTGAGCAGGGTATCAATTTTTTCGGTATCAATATTGTTCAGTACCGCTTCTATAACAGCTTTGCTTGTGCCTGATCGAACCAGATCGCTGCTTGCCCGTTCACCCAGAACAAGACTTAGCGCTCCGACAAGAATGGACTTGCCTGCGCCGGTCTCGCCGGTAATGATGGTCAATTGAGGGCTGAACTCAACCGAAAGCTCCTGAATCAGAGCAAAATTTTTGATGTAGAGGCTGAAAAGCATGGCCGGATATCGCACACTTTAGCTTTAGGTTGAAGAGGGAGACTTCTCCTTTTTTGGTGTTTCATCTGCTGCCGATTTAAACTCCTCTTCAATCTCATTCTGGGCTTTTTTGAACTCCTTCATCCCTTTTCCAAGACCTCTTGCAAGCTCCGGAAGTTTTTTTGCGCCAAACAAAAGGAGAATAATAAGTAGAATAAGGATGAGTTCCTGTCCACCTAATCCAAACATCGAGGTTCCTCCACGGAATGTATATTCATGAAAACTGCACCTTTTGCCAATTATATAAGCAATATGCCCTCCTTAACCAACTCTTTTCAATGCAGCAGGGCTCTTTTTGGGCTCAATAGCGCGCAAGGATGGTTTCGCCTGCGCGAATTTTTTGGCCGGGTTCAACCAGTACGGTTGCTGACGGGGGTAGGATAAGATCGACTCTTGAGCCGAACTTGATCATGCCAAACCGTTTGCCGATGGTGACATTTTCACCCTTGTGCAGTTGACAGACAATTCTTCTTGCCAGAAAACCGGATACCTGGCTGAAGCGCACCTCAATCTCGGTGTTGTTGATGGCAATCTCCATTCGTTCATTGCTCTCCATGCTTTTGGGGTCAAAGGCCATGAGAAACTGACCAGGGCGGTAGCGAAGGTGGGTCACTTTGCCGCTGAGTGGTATGCGGTTGACGTGGACATTGAAGGGCGACATAAAGATACTTACCAGCGTTGAGGCTTTAGTGGAACCGTTTTCGGTCTGTTTTTCGACAAGCAGTATTTTACCGTCGGCTGGTGCCAGAATAATCCTTTTTTCATCGGGGGTTATTCTTTTTGGATCGCGGAAAAAATAGAGAGTAAAGAGGAGCAGGGCGGCGGTCATCAAGAGTAGCGCTATTTCAGCCTCGAAAGGAAAAATCATTGCAGCAGCACTGAGGCCCATGCAGAGGAGAAGCACTTTTATCATGGTGCTGTAGCCATAGGAAGTAAACATCTTTTTTTTCTCTCTTGCCGGTTATTTTATGATAAGCTCCCTTATGATAATTATTTATCTTAAAATTGAAATAAGTCTTGCAGTTTTTTTGCGGTTTATTTTGCAATTCGTTGGTATGAAGGCTCTTTTTGGAGGTTATTGTGAAGTATGAAAGGAGATTGGCAGGGTGAGAGAGGGCGGTTGGTTGGCGGTGAAACGAAATTAAGGGCAGTGAAACGGGTGAATGCGTTAGAAAAAAAGTTTCTCGGCCAGCTCCGTTCAAGGCGGCTGGTTGATGAGGGGGAGAGGGTTCTCGTTGCTCTTTCCGGAGGACCGGATTCGATGGCCTTGCTCTCACTCTTTTGTGCAACAAGGCCGCTTTTGCACACCGGGCTTGCGGTAGCTCATTGCAACTTTCAGCTTCGTGGCGAAGAGAGTGACCGGGATGAATTGTTTGTGCGCGATCATTGCCGCTTATTTGGTCTGGAATGTTTTGTCGAGCGCTTTGATACCTTGCGCTTTGCCGGTGAGTGGAAAAAATCGGTGGAGGAGACGGCACGGATACTGCGGTATACTTTTTTTGAGCAGGTGATGGAGCAGAATGGATGTACAAAAATCGCCACCGGTCATCATGTCAACGACAATGCCGAGACCATTCTTTTTAACCTCTTCAGGGGAGTTTCCTTGCCCGGCTTGAGGGGAATCAGGGCGCGCAACGGTAAAATCATTCGCCCTATGCTCCTCTTTCATAAAGCGGATATTGTTGCTTACCTTAGCGAGAAGGGGATTGCGAGCCGGAGTGATTTGAGCAATTTGGCCAGTGACTATGACCGTAATTTTATCAGAAACCGGGTTATTCCGCTGATTGAGGAGCGCTTTGCCCATAAATTGATGCC
>CAIXCO010000252.1 GCA_903917955.1 uncultured Chlorobiaceae bacterium
GCCAAGATTGTGTGACAAAAAGAGAGCGCAGACCATGCCGATGGTGACCGCTTCGCCGTGCCGCAGGTATCGGTACTCGGCCAGCTTTTCAAGCCCATGCGCAAAGGTGTGGCCGAAATTGAGCGTTGCGCGAAGACCGCCCGTTTCGCGGAAATCCTTTTTGACAACATCGGCTTTGGTGTATGCACTTTTTTTGATCGCTTCGGTCAAAAAGGGCTCCTGCAAGCTCATGATGTTGCTGAAGTTGAGGTCAAGAAAGGTGAAAAAGGGCTCGTCGGCGATAAAGCCATATTTGACCACCTCAGCCATTCCTGCATAGATTTCCCGCAGAGGCAGCGTTGCAAGGTATGCAGGGTCAATCAGTATCAGCTCTGCCTCATGGAAAAATCCGATCAGGTTTTTGCCAAGCGGGTGGTTGATGGCCACCTTTCCGCCAATAGAGCTATCGGTCATGGCCAGAAGGGTGGTAGGGAGCTGGATGACCGGTATGCCCCGGAAGTAGCTTGCGGCTATAAATCCGCCAAGATCACCCACAACACCGCCGCCCACAGCAAGCAGGTTCCAGCTCCGGTCAACATCAGCCTCAATCATGCTGCCGTACAGACGGTAGGCTGCGCTGAAGCTTTTCGACGCCTCCTTTGCCGGAACAACCAGCTCTTTATAGTGAAAGCCCTCATCCTGAAGCGTCTGAAGAAGCGATTCCCCGTAGAGCTTGCGGGTGTGTTCATCAAATAGTACCACGGTTTTTTTTGCAAGGTCATGGCTCTTGAACAAAGCTCCCAATCCGGCAGTAACCGGTGTTCCTACAACAATTGTACTCACAGCATCTCTTTTATTGTTGATCATCGGCAGTTGCAGAGGTATTCCGCACATACCGCTCTATTTTTCGGGTAAGCTCCTCGACGGTTGACCCAATCCGTTTCACGTCGGTCTCGACGGTGATATCGGCACTTTTGTAGCGCGGTTCCCGTTTGGCAAGGATTATCGTGATTTTCTCCTCAATCTCTTCACGCGAGAGTTTTCGTCCTCTCTCTCCCTTCAGCAACGGACGATCGGTTTTGTTGCAGAGTCGCCTTGCAAGGGTTTTTGATGGTGATTTCAGATAGACCATGGTGCCCGATTTCTGTATCAGTGCGAACGATGGATCGTTTTCCAGCACACCTCCGCCGAGGGAGACCACCAGCCTCTTCTGTTTGATTAGTTCCGTCAAAGAGTGCAGTTCAAGAGCCCGAAAGAACTCTTCACCGTTCTCTGCGAAAATTTTTGTAATGCTTTTTCCTGCACTCTTTTCAATACTCTGGTCAAGGTCAACAAACTCATAGCCGAGCGAGTTGGCCAGCAGCGGTCCTATGGTCGATTTACCCGATCCGCTGAACCCGGTTAAAAAAATGAGGGTGTGTTCTCTGTTCACGACTGAATGTTCAAAATATCTCTGTTTTATCTACGGCTTGGCACAAGTTGTGCGAAGTTTTACGAAAATAAAAAAAATCCGTCACCTCCTCTCCTAAAAAGTCAGGATTGCGTCGTTATGCCCATTTTTCCTGTGCCTTATGCTCTTATGAGGAACTCTATCTCCGCCCAGGCCGAAAGCATCAGAAGAGAGGGAGGGACGGGAGAGTGGCGTTTTTGCTACCATATTAACGGTATTTATAAGGTATATGCTTGGATTTTATGATGATATGGAGCTTTATTAACCAATGTAAATCAAAACAACACTTGCAATGAACCATCAGCTTAGAGCACAGAACAACCTTGCCAGCAGCAATTCCTCTTGTTGTTGTTGCCGTATAAACGTTCAAATGCGGAAGAACCGATTATCGACATAGCCCCTCTGTTCAGGGGTGATGATGTCAAAGCCGGATTTTTCGTTCAGAAATCCGGCTTTTTCTGTGTACAGGATTTTTATTCGTGAATTATCATAAACAACTGAAGAGTTACCAAAGGGAGAAAAATAATGAAAAGGATTTTATCACTTGCGGCAATGTTTGCCGTGCTGTCATACGCATCAACGGCTTCGGCTGAGTTAAAGTTTGGCGGTGAAGCTGCTGTTCGCTTGAGAGACGATTTTAGCAGAAAGACCGCTACCACCGGCGTTCTGACAAAAATTGATGATCAATATTTCCAGTACCGCGTTCGCCTGAAACCTTCGGCTGATCTTGGTTACGGTTATTTCTTCAAGGCGTTAATTCAGAATGAAGAGGTTGCCGGAAGTTGGCAGACCCTTAAAGATAACAACACAGAAAAATTTAATCTTGAGGTTTCACAATTTTACTTTGGTCACAACAGTGAAAAGAGTCATTGGGCCCTTGGGCGTCTTCCTCTTGGAACCTTCGACAACCCGATTCTTGATCTGACACTCTACGCCATTCCCGGCAATGGCCCTCAAGGTTCCAAATTGTACCCCGTTGACACTCCGATAGCGACAAATCATTTTGACCGCCTTTTGGGCTTCAACTATGGCATCAAGCTTGGCGATGGCGAACTGAACGCAGTACTTGTTAATTTTGATAACACTTCGCCCACCACTGCGGATAAAGGGCTGTTCAATGACGGTTACGGCCTCACAGCAATATACAAGACCACGGTGGGAGATGTCACCATTGCACCGCAGGCATATGTTACCTTGACCCATCTTGCTGATGATCGTTCACCTTACAGTTTTGGCGCACAGGCATTTATCCCTGCTGGCAAGTCAAAGGTCACACTCAGCGGATTTTATACCGCCGACAACAACACCTATCGTGGAAGCAGTTTTGACTACAGCGGTTACATTTTCAGACTCAAGGGTGAGTCCGGCCCGGTACTGGCCTGGATAGACTACAACAAGACCGAAAATAATTCAGGCAATATTGACTATACCAACACCTTTGTCTGGGCGCAGTATAAAGTTAATGTGCATGAATCTGCCACAGGTACCTTCAGCCTTACGCCGACAATCAGATACCGCGCATCCGGTTCGGAAACGCATGCTGGAGCCACAACAAAGGATAACTTGTTTCGCACAGAACTCTATGCGACAGTGACCTTCTAACGTTTTTTTCTCCGGCCATCCGGGCACCTGCAAGAAAAGTCTTATGGGGACTTTGGGGGTGAGTGTGTGCATCTTGATTCTTCAGTGGTGCCCGGATATTTTTTTACAAGGCGATGTGGGTGAGTGGTCTAAGCCAAGGGTCTGCAAAACTCTTTATCACAAGTTCGAATCTTGTCATCGCCTCTCCTGTTAATTCTGCTTTACTCCTCCGAACATTCGGTGGGCCAAAGAAAAATGTTCTCGGGTGCATTTTTCTTTTGTCGGCCGGATGTTTTTTTTGCGTCCGTTGGTATTGTCGTGCGTATACTTTTTTTTTATAAAAAAAATTAAAGCGATGTATCAATCAGTGTAAAGTAAAGCGAAATAATGTTTAAACTCTCGCGGGGTTACTCTTGGCGACGGAAAATGCTCCTCTTCTGCTTTTTGCCCCCCCGACAGCAGGAGTCTGCTCTTAAACCCAGGGTTCTCTCTCAATCAATTATTGCCGAAGTGCTTATAAAAAGGGAAGGGGAACAACCAGTGAGAAATTATGTATGGGATTCAGTCCTGCCATATTCAGATTATTTACAGGCAAAAAGCTTTATCTGTGATGTGAAATCGGCAACGCCTGAAGCCGACAGAGACGTTTTAATGGACGTGGTGCAGAATCTCGACAACTGCAAACGGCTTCCGATTGTAGAGAGAATCAAGACGCCCGGTCAGCCAGTCGATATCAAGGAGACCTGCACGGAGCAAGAGAGCTATTACGAAGATGTTGTGATCAGACCCGGCGGTTTTTTTAAAAAAGCCGTGACCGAAAAACAACAGAAAACGCGTATGGTCACGAAAACAAGGATAGTCACCAAATGCTCACCCTCTTCAGAGGCACTTTTTGAGTTTTGCCCGATTCCTGCAGGCTCGTTCAGGATGGGAGCAAATAATGCAAAAATTGATTACGATTTTTATCTTGGCCGTTATCCGGTTACACAGCAGCAGTGGCAGACGGTCATGGGAGATAACCCAAGTTATTTCAAGGGTGAGCGTCTGCCGGTGGAAACCGTTTCCTGGGATGATGTCCATACCTTCATCCGAAATTTGAATACACTCACTGGTAATCACCTCTACCGCTTGCCAACTGAGGTTGAATGGGAATATGCCTGCCGGGCAGGTTCTGCTTCGGCATACTATTTTGGTGATGATGCAAGCAGTTTGGGAGAATACGCCTGGTATGACGGCAATTCTGGCAAGACGACTCACCCGGTAGGAGAAAAAAAACCGAATGGCTGGGGATTGTACGATATGGCTGGCAATGTTTGGGAATGGTGCAGTGAATCGGAGGGTACAGGCAGTATCCTTTGTGGCGGAAGCTGGTGCAACTCTGCGGAGCGCAGTCGGTCGGCTGATCGTCTCAACGCGATCCATGGCGGTCGTCGGTATAGTCGGATTGGCTTTCGCTTGGCTTTCGCCCTGTAGTAGGCAGTAAATGGGCCTTGGGCAGCTCACTGCGGGCGTTGTTTTTGAGCGAGAGGGAGGGCGGGATTCTCTTTCATGGGGGCTCAGGTTTTGAATCATAAACAAGTAATTCTGAAAAATGCTGCATTTTGAGGTTAATAAAGAGAGCTGCACACAGTGCGGCCTCTGTGTGGCTGACTGTCCGGCCCGCATCATTGCGATGGCTGAGGAGGGTTGTCCCTTTATTGCTGTTGAAAAAGAGTCAATCTGTTACCGGTGCGAGCACTGTCTTGCAATCTGTCCGGAAGGGTCGATTTCCATACTGGGGTTGAAGGCGAGCGACAGTTTGCCGCTTGAAGCAGGGTATCCTGATCCTCTTGCACTTGAGAGGCTCATCAAGGGACGCCGCTCGGTGCGTCGTTACAAGAATGAGAATTTGGATCCGACACTTTTTCAGCAGCTTCTTGAAGTGGCATGGCATGCTCCGACCGGGGTAAATTCCCGTCAGGTCCGTTTTACGGTGCTCGACGACAAGGAGAAGGTTGCCACGCTTCGTGATGAGGTGATGGTAGGTTTGGTGCGGTTGGCCAAAGAGGGGAGTCTGGCGAAAGGGAAGGAGTACTATACCAGCTTCATCTCCCTGTGGGAGAAGCATAAGGTCGATATCCTCTTTCGTCATGCGCCTCACCTGCTGATTGTAACGGCACCCAGGCATGTTGCCTGTCCTGAGCAGGACTGCCTGATCGCCATGTCCTATTTCGAGTTGTATGCCCAGGCTAACGGAGTCGGGACATTGTGGAATGGTCTGGCAAAAGGGGCCATCAGCGACCTGCTGCCGGAGCTCAGGCAGCGTCTCGGCATTCCCGATGACCATCAGTTTGGTTACGTCATGTCGTTCGGTATGCCAGCGGTTCATTATGCACGAACCGTCCAGCATGGCCCGGCGATTATTCATCGGGCGCTGTAGAGTAATCAAGATTCAGGATATAGGTAACCTGCCAAGATTTATAAAACATGTATGCTCAATGCACATTACCCATCCGATAAACGATTTTTTGTTTGAACTTTTCCCAAAGGCAAAAGAGGCGGGAAACAATATTGAGATCCTGAAGCAGGAGATTGAGACTTTTTATACGGTAGGGCCTTTCAAGCCAGCGATGACCATCGGGCACGGCATCATTGCTATTACGATTGAGGGTGACCTGCATGAAAAGCATCTGACGCTGATTGCCATCAACCTGATCCAGAACGGGAAAGCGGATGCGGCACGGCAATACCTTGACCAGGCTTTTGCGCTCAATCCCGCTTATCCGAATATCTATTATGCCTTTGCCCTGCTTGCAGAGGGTGAACAAAATTTCAGGGAAGCGTTTGAAATGTCGGTTGTTGCGCTTTTCAAAAATCAAAAAAAGGATCTGCTCTATCAGCAATCGCTCAACACGGCCATGAAGGCGGCCAGTGAAATTATTGATGAAGAGGTCGGTGGTGATATCGTCAATGACTATGCCTCTACGCTGGAGGAGGCGTGCGGCAAGAAAATTGTTATCGAAGCGGATGCCGGGTTAAAGAGTGCGGTCAACATTGAGCTTGCCGAAACCCACGACCGGAGCTACCATCTCGTCACATACAACCCAGAGTACCCGGCGGTTCATCATCTGATCATGCATGAGCTCACACACCTGCTTTTTGCGGTTCAAGCGCGAAAGGCCGGAAAAAACAGGCGCTTTGTCAGCGACGATGATCACAAAAAGCGATTCATGAGTTCCCTTCAGCATGATGGCGGAACGTTGGGCAAAAAGGGGGAGGACGATGCGGTTATCAAAGCGTATCACACGTTGTTGTTTCAGCTCTTTAACACGCCGATTGATCTCCACATCGAGGATTATCTTTTCCAGAACTATCCGGCTCTCATGCCCTCTCAGTTCCTCTCGCTTCTTGGCCTCGTACAGGAGGGAATTCACGCAACGACTGATGAACAAATCCTGACCATTGCATCGCCCGTAATCCTCTCGAAATCAAAGACGTTCAATCTGGTCAATGCCCTGCACCTCCAGAAGCGTTACGGGGTGAACCTGATAGAAGAGCACCAGCCCACCACCTCCGAAAAAGAGCAGGCAGAAACGTTCTACCGCGAATATGAGGAGTGCCGAACCCGACATACGCCAGGTGATGAATACGAACTGCTTCAGAGCTGGGCAAAGCAGTTCTATCTGCAGAATTATTTCTCTCTCGTCGAAGAGCCCGGCAAAGGTGATACCGTCAATCTGCCCGATAAAAAAACAGAGTTTGTCACCGAGGCGCATCAGAGCAAAGATATCAACATGGCCGTAACCCGCTTTATGGTCGAAGCGCTCCATTACTTCAAGAATCTGACCGACCCGGAGATCAATCCTATTGCCATCCAGATTGGTTTGATGTGCGAGGAGGGGATAAGCCCGGATGCAGAGGGCTACACCGTACCGTTTATAGCAGGCAAAACCTTCACAGGTTACCAGGTGCTGGCCTACTACTACGTGAGCTGGGCAAAGGTATTCCCTGAGTCCTTGCTGCAACTCCAGTTGCCGTTTGGCAAAGAGTATGAATTTGCCCAGGAAATGGTGGGCATGGGCGGGGCTTGAGTTCACACCTTCACCGCGATAATATCATCCCATCGGGTTATTCTGGTTTGTGAATCACATAAGCGACAAAGACTACCATTAAAATGAGAGGAAACCCATGTACAAGGCAAAAGAGGATATTGCCATAGCCCGTGAAATCATCTCATGCCCCGGCGACACGCTTGCTGAACAAATCGA
>CAIXCO010000253.1 GCA_903917955.1 uncultured Chlorobiaceae bacterium
AGAACATAGGTTTTTCCTGAACCCGGACCTGCATTGACAAGAATTTTACGGTCAAACGGAGTCAGGCAGACTTTTTTCTGCCGCTCATTAAGTTTATCCATTTCCTCGGTGAATCGCTCCTGCCTGACATGACTCCGCAACTCCCCAAACATTGGATTGCTGTCACCCAATTCACCGACCGTGTCTTCGATGAGTTTTTTCATTTCCTCGGCATTAAGGCACTCAAAATACCGGTCGATGTATTCTTTTCTGATTTCACCCGGCATGATAGCAAATAGTACCATGGCTTGAGCTCGAAGCACTTGAAATTCGTATTTACCAACCATCTCGGCATAGGTCTGCTGAACCCTGGATTCCAGTCCACCATCGGAATCAAAAGCTTCCAGTTTCCGAGCACTCAGTGAAACGAGTTTGCCCCATTCATCATGCAGGCCCTCAAACATAAAGAAACCCGTGAATTCTACAATTTTCACGATATTCTTCACCTTGCTTATACGCGTTCCTTCAGGAAGCGCTTTCATAACATCGGTTAATAAGGCCCGGTTGCTGCCAGCCTTTACACGTTTTTTGGTAAAAAAATCAACCATTACTTTTGCCAGACGGATATTTTCTTCAACGAATCTGACTGCTGTTGAACGAATAGAATCTGGAACAAAACGTATATATACGCCCTGACATGAATGGGAAGAATCAGATAATTTCTCACGGATACTGATACCGGCATGACGCACCAACATTAACGACGTTTTGATCGCCCGGTAGACTTCCCTATTCACCCTCCTTTTCTGGGATAAGTCTAAGGCTTTGCCAGTTTTGACAAGAAAGGCGCTGTACCACTGCTGGAGTTCAGCCGAAAATTCTTTGCGAGAAAGATATTCTACCCGTTGGTTTGTCGATTGAAGAAGCATATCGACAGCCTTGCCGAGAAGATTCCAGAACTCGACTTCACTCGGTAATCCACTTTTTGAAACGATTAACTCTTTCTCTATAGCAAGAACTGAAGCATTGGAAAGTTCGATCAGGTCGGCGAAAATATTGTCCATGCTTACTCCTCCACAGCGGGCAATAAGTTCAGACATGGTAACATTCACCTCTACCTTTTCGGGTTCAGCAGTTGCCACGACCACCTTTGTTCCATATTGATTTTTCTTGGAAGAGGATACCAAAGAGAATACTCCGCGCAACAGGCCTTTGACAACCCGACCAAACAGCGTCTCATCTTGGTTATTCAACATTTTTCCAGACTCGGAATCCCCAAATCCCGAAACAACTCCATCGGTCTCTTCTATCATGCTCAGAAGTGATCCTGAAGTCAAGGCCAAACGGCTTTTTCCTTTAGCGACATTGCGCAATCCGTTCAGGTCAACCTTGGTTAGTTTAAGAAGAGGTGGGTGACTTCCCTCTATCCGCAGAATTCCCATTCTTTCGAGCCAAAACAGTCCATTTGACACTTGATTTTCATCGAACGTCTTCGTTTCGCTGATGCGGACTCTGCTGGGAACAGAGAATAAAGACTTCTTGACAGAATCAAAGTTTACACTACCTTTGAGGCAGAACTTAAAAAGTTCTTGGAGGTCAACAGGCTTAACTGAACTGTCATGCAACTGTGCAAGATTGCGTTCGATGTCCACTCGGTTGTACAGAAGCGTTGCCCTGACGATTTCATTGCCAGTGCGTAATCTTTCCTTTTCATCACGGCCGATCCTCCCAACTTCCTGCAAATAGTCTTCAAGGTAAGTTGGAGGGCGGTGGTGAATGCAGGCATGAAGGTGGGGTATATCCATCCCCATACCGAAAGCCTTGGTACACACCAATACATTTGCCTGCCGTATTTTGAGCTGATCGGACGCCTCTGTTTTGAGAGCTTCGGACAACCCTGCATGGAAAGGCAAGGCATAGAGTTTATTCAGGTCAGAATTCTCTTGATCTGCATATTCATTCAAAGCCTCACTCAGACGATAACAGTCTTTCTGGCGTCGCACGAATACAAGAGCGGCACTATTGGCCAAATCGAGTCCCTTCAGTATTTCGACAATCTTGTAAAATTTATCATCTTTGGGAGCCTCTTCGTCCTCTTCACAGTCACAGGAATCCAAAACAATGAATGGTTGGATGGGATGTGGCATATCATCCGGCAACTCGTCGGGTGCAATTTCACCCAGTCTAAGCTCCTTTTTCAGATCATCCCGGTTTCTTCTCGTTACTGTAGCTGACGTCAAAAGAAGACGATGGGAGTTGCCAGGAGCATTCCCCTGTTTGAACATTTCAGCAATGTACCGTGCCGAATTCAGGTAATCAGGACGAAAATCGAAACCCCATTCACTGACACAATGTACCTCATCGAAAACAATGAACTCAAGGCCACCATCCATGTTCCGCCTTCGCTCTAGTGCATCGAGAAATTGCGGCATACGAAAGCGCTCGGGTGCAACAAAGACCAAATGAATTCTTCCGTCAAGAATCCCTTGGTATACTTCGTGATTGATCCAGGCATCCCTACCGCCGCTCAAGTAATCAACACTTTCAA
>CAIXCO010000254.1 GCA_903917955.1 uncultured Chlorobiaceae bacterium
ACCTTGAGAATCCGGTCGTGTGCCCTCGCAGAGAGGTTCATGCGGTTCATCGCATCCATCAGCTTTTGTGCGCTCTCCCGGTCGAGCTGGCAGTAGCTTTTGATCTGGCGGGAGCTCATCTGGGCATTGGTATAGATTTTCGGCGCTGTTGTGGAGGCGAAACGCTCCTGCTGGATTTTTCGGGCAGCAATGACCCGCTGGCGGATGGTCAGTGAGTTTTCGGCGCTCGATGCGGCAAAGAGGTCACTGTTTTCAACTTTCGGCACGTCGATGTGAATATCAATTCGGTCGAGCAGCGGGCCGGAAATTTTTGAAAGATAGCGCTGAATCTGCTGGGGTGGGGCCGTCAGATTGCCGTCACTGTCTTTCAGGGCTCCTGCCGGGCTCGGGTTCATGGCTGCGATAAGCATGAAGCCAGCCGGATAACGGGTGGTAACAGAGATTCGCGACACTGTCACCTCCCGTTCTTCAAGGGGTTGGCGAAGCACTTCGAGGGCATTGCGGCTGAATTCGGGCAGCTCATCCAGAAAAAGAATTCCATTGTGGGCAAGGCTCACCTCTCCCGGTTTGGCCGTGGAGCCGCCGCCGATGAGCGCAATATTGCTTGTGGTATGATGCGGACTGCGGAAGGGACGCACCACCATGAGGGGGCGCTCTTTGTCAAGCAGGCTGGCCACCGAGTAGATTTTTGTGGTTTCGAGCGCCTCTTCAAAGCCGAGAGGGGGCAAAATGCCTGGCAACCCTTTTGCCAGCATGGTCTTGCCGCTGCCGGGAGGGCCGATCATGATGACGTTATGCCCCCCGGCGGCGGCTATTTCAAGCGCTTTTTTGGCCGCTCCCTGTCCCTTGATATCGGCAAAATCAACCAGATACTCCTGTTCTCCCTCAAAAAGCTCTGCAATATTGACGCTCACCGGGGTGAATACCCTCTCTCCCTTCAACAGGGCAACCGTCTCGTTCAGGCTTTCAACCCCAAAAACCTCAATGGCCGACTTTGCGGCAGAGACCGCCACCGCTGCCTCCGCCGCATTTTCCATCGGCACAATCAGCCGCTTTATTCCCTCCTTTCCCGCCATGATGGCCACAGGGAGTGCGCCGTTGATTCTCCGAAGAGAGCCATCAAGCGCAAGCTCTCCCATAATGAGCGTCTCCTCAAACTGGTTGCCGATCAGCTCAAGGGAACCAAGAAGGCCGATGGCGACGGGCAGGTCAAATGCCGTCCCCACCTTTTTGATATCGGCAGGCGCCAGATTGACCGTGATTTTTTTTGGGGGAATGGTAAAGCCCGAGTTTCGGATAGCCGTAAGAATCCTCTCCCGGCTCTCTCTGACCGCATTGTCGGGCAATCCTACAACTGTAAACGAGGGGATGCCGCCCGCCACATTGGCTTCAACCGTAACTTTCATGGCATCAATGCCAATCAGCGCAGCAGCGTTCAGTACTGAGAGCATGGCGGAAAGGGTGAGAGAGTTTCTGTATTTATACGCAAGATATGCAATTATTTGAAAGTTTTAGCATCAGCGGGACAACCTCACTTGCCGCAGCCATTGAGCAGTTACCCTACCAGTTCAAAGATCCCCACAAGCTCGACAAAAAAACAGATCCCCGAAAACTCACCTTTGGCTCCAGGATTGAGAAGGAGAGCAAGGTAGAGCGCGAAGAGTTTTTCACCGTCAAGGAGATACTCAGCCCCGAAAAAGTGAGGCTATCCAACGGGTTGACGGTAAAACTGATCGGTATCAAGAGCGAACCCTTCACGCACGACAAAGCGGTTAGCTATTTGACCGAAAAAATCAAGAGGGAGCACTCATCGGAGATGCCGATCTTCCGTACTTCCGAATATCCCACGAATTATTCTTGCAGGATTGTTCCAGATGATGATCAGTATGGTGACAGTGTCCAATTTTCTATAATTAACCGATCCGGGACTCTGGTAAACGCTTTATCTCCCGTGACAAGAACGGCATTGACTGCCTGAGCATGAGCCGCAATCATAAGGTCAAGTGGTGAGAGCGTCACACCTGCGGTTTCGCACTTGGTTCGAAGATCACCATAGAAGACGGCAACCTCTTTATCCCAAGCCAATATTTTTACCCGAATCAAAAACTCATGGACTCGGGCTGTAAGACCCTTTGGATAGGCGCGTTTTGCCAAGCCATAGAGTAATTCAGCCTGCGTAACCGATGACACTACAACACGTTGTATTGGTACAGCAACAAGCCTCTCACGAACAAGAGGAATGTCACCTTTGATAATATGACTGGCAATATTCGTATCCAGCATGTAGAGGCTCATTCTGTCCACCCTTCAAACGGATCTCGCAATTGCTCTGGCTGCTTTCGATCGTCAGCTTGCATAAAATCGGCAGGTACTTCAGTTGTTGTATCAAGCTCAAACAGTCCTGACCATGAATCGGGATGGTGTGACAAAATAATATCTCCAGAAATTGCATCACGACGGATAAAGACCTCTTTTCCCTCGAAACGGAACTCCTTCGGTATTCGGACGGCTTGACTTCGCCCTGATATAAAAATCTTTGCAGTAACAGGCATAGGTAATCCCCCTTGATAAAAAACATTTTCCCAATCTAAATATAATTTTGGTATCTATCAAGAGATGTATCAAATTCAGATTCTAAAAGATGCAAAAGAGAAGAGGACATTTTACCAGTTACTTGTCAGCAGTCTCAGGCAATAGTGCTAATTCCTCTCCGTTCTACAAGAGAAAGAAGTTTCAGTGTTTGTTCAGGCAGGTATCTTTTGTCCGCATTCCCATTGGCTGACCGATTCCTTTGTCACGTTCAGATAGTGAGCAAAAACTCTCCATACTCACCTCTTCACGTTCACGCAATGCCGTTCAAGTATATTCCTCGCTGACAGGTCGGTGCATCTTGTTGTCACTTCACCACCCTACTGGCAGCTCAAGGACTACGGGACGGAGAACCAGATCAGCTTTCACGAGAGTTACGAGTGCTACATCAACAACCTGAACCTTGTCTGGAACGAATGCGAGAGGGCGACGCTCCAAAGCCCACCAAAGAGCAGAAAGAGCGTTCAGCCATGACCACCGAGGAGTGGAACACCTACTTCTTTGGCCACTGGAACTTTGCCGGGGCAAAACAGGAGGGGCACCTCGCCATGTTCCCCGAAGAGCTTCCGCACCGGCTCATTAAAATGTTTGCCTTCCGGGGCGATACCGTGCTTGATCCCTTCATGGGCAGCGGGACAACCTCACTTGCCGCAAAGAATCTCGAACGAAACTCTATCGGGTACGAAATCAATCCGGAGTTTATCGAGATTGCCCGGCAGAAGCTGAGCATGGTATTACTCTTTAAGCAATCGATCGGTGAGCATTGTCATGAAATCCCGACGGGTTGATACGAACATGTAAACATAAACATCCCGCACTCCAACTTCATAGATGACTCTGGTTTGTCCAACCAGCCTCTCGCGAATTCCCTGCAACCCAAGTCGAACCGCCTCATCAGGAACAAAACCAGAAGCGGGGAACTCGCCGATATCTCTCAGAATCTCTTTGTATTGTCGCTCTGAAGATTTCTGTGCCGCCGCACCAAACTTACGCTTAACGTATTTTTGGATTTCACGATAATCATCTTTCGCGCAATCGAGAATAAAAACAGAGTGTGCCACTATTCTTCCCTCTCCATATCAGAAAAAAAATCCTCAACGCTTTGAAATTTCCCCTCTGAAATATCTTTTTTGCCAAGGTTGATAAGCTTCAGAAAAGCCATGGTTTCAATCTGTTCTTCGTAGGTACGAATGTCCATGACGACAATCTTCGCTTCACCATTTTGGGTGACGATAAGCGGGCTCCGATTTTCTTCAAAGTCCCTTATGATCTCGGCGGCATGTGACTTAAGGTAGGAAATAGGGCGTACCCTTTTTGAAAGTTTCATTGTTGCTCCTTTTCACAGAAATACTGTTGCTCAAGACTGAATATAGACTAAATTTAATTCTTCTTCATATTCAGAGAGCAGTGATGCCCGAATGCTGCACCGTCTGAAGAAGGAACTTTTCCTCCTGCCCGCTAAATTGGTGCACCTTGTTGTCACCACAACCAGCAGAGCCTCAATCATGGGGAGTTTTCCTTTGAGTTATGAATGCCGAGCTGGGGCTCGGCGCTCCCGGGGACTCCCAAGCACTCCCAGATGCTATCAGGTTACCCTGTAGTTCTTAACCCTCCCGATATGGCGTTAACGGTCAAAAAGAGCTCCAGCAGGAGGCGCTCGGCTTCACTTTGCATGGCGGACTCTTTGAGGGCACGCCACTCTTTGAGGAGTTTGATCTGCTGCTGGTGGAGCATTTCGAGCCCTTCGCGGCGGGGGGCGATGAATTTGTTGACGTTCATGCGCTGGATTTCGAGGGGCTCGGCGAAGAGCAGCTCGATCTGTTTTTTTGTTCGCTTGTATTCGGCCTCAATCATGCCGAGGATGCGCTCCCGGATGGCGCTGTCGTTGACCAGTTCGGCGTATTGGTGCATGATGTGCAGGTCGGCTGATGCCATGCTGGTGTCGGCGTTGCTGATGATGTAGCGCAGCGGTGGCCAGGCGTGGCTGCGGAAGCGAATTTCGTCGAAGGCTTCCGGATTGGTGGTGTGCAGATGCTCAAGCGCTGAGCCGACGCCATACCATCCCGAGAGGGAAAAACGGGCCTGGTTCCAACTGAAAACCCAGGGGATGGCCCGCAGGTCTTTGAGGCTGGTCTGGCCGCTTCTTCGTGAGGGGCGTGATCCTATTCTTGATGATTCTATAACGTCGATGGGGGTCGCTTCACGGAAAAAGGTGAGAAATCCTTCCGCTTCAATCAACTCCCGGTAGGCAAGGTTACTTTTTTGCGCGAGGATGTCCATAACGGGTTCGAGGGGGTGCGCCCTTTTGGGGCTCTTCCGCTCTTTTGCCATTGCTCCGGTAACTGTGGCCATGAAGAGCTCAAGGTTGTAGACGGCACTAATGCGGTTGGCATATTTCTGTGCAATGGTCTCTCCCTGCTCCGTAAAGCAGAGGCCTCTATTGATGGAGCCGTAGGGTTGCGCCTTCACAAAGCGGTGTGTCGGGCCTGCCCCACGACTGATGCTTCCTCCCCGTCCATGAAAAAAGAGGAGGTCGGTGTTGTGGCGTGAAGCGGTTTCAAGCAGTGCTTCCTGGGCGCGATAGAGCATCCACGTACTTGCAAAAATTCCTCCATCCTTGTTGCTGTCGCTGTATCCGATCATCACCTCCTGCACCGCTTTGGTTTTGCCCGTTATCTTTCTCCGGTATTCGAGGCTCCGCTGCGTGACGGGGTGGCTCAGAAACTCCTCAAGTATCATCGGGCTCTTTTCGAGATCCTCAATAGTTTCAAAGAGGGGAACAACGGGGAGGATGCAGGCGTCTCCGTCACCCGCCGGGGTCATCAGGCCGACCTCACGGGCAAAGAGATAGATGGTAAGCAGGTCAGAGGCGTTGCGGGTCATGCTGACAATGAGGGAGCCAAGAGCACCGGTGCCGTGTTCTTTGCAGTGGTTAAGCAATACCTTGTAGCAGGCAAGTACCGCATCGGCTTCAGCGCCGACCTTCATGTCCGGGTGGGTAAAGGGGCGGGGTGAGAGCAGCTCCCGGTCGAGGAATGCCCTTCTTGCGGGCTCATCCCACTCCAGAAAATCGTTCCCGTTCAGGCCCGAGGCAGCCATAAGCTGTGAGAGTGCCAGATCGTGAAAGTGGCTGTTTTGACGGATATCGAGTGCGCCAAGGTGGAAGCCGAAGGTCTGCACAATCCGGTAGACTGGTGCGACCTCTGTGTCGGCAATATGCTGCGCTCCGACGTCAAGGAGTGAGTGGCGCAGGAGCGAGAGATCTTCGAGAAGTTCTTCTGAATTGGCGTAGCACTCTGGCTTAACAGTAAGAATGGTTCCTGATGAATCTGCGTCGCGCGGAAGAGAGGCGATCATCAGGTTGAGGAACTGGCGCCAGGGTTCATGGCGGTTTCTCTGGATGGCCTTCAGGCTTCTCTCTCCCAGTTTCAGGCAGAGGCTTTCGATGCGCAGCAGAAGCTCTTTGCCCGGAGTCTGGAGTTGCTCGCTGAAACTTAATTTTGATGCGAGTTGCTTGAGATGGCGCCGCACAAGTGCAAGGGCATTCTGACGCATATCGATAAGCGTCTCTTCGGTGACTTCGGCGGTCACGAGCGGGTGGCCGTCACGGTCGCCCCCTACCCAGCTTCCAAAGCGGAGGCGGGGCAGGTTATGGGGATCAGAGAGCTTGGCGCTGTCAAACCCGGCATCCTTCCATGCCTGCATGAGGCGCTTGTCGAGCATCGGTAACACTTCAGGAAAAATATTGAAGAGGTAGTGAATGACGTTGCGCCGCTCATCGGAGACATCGGGTTTTTCGAAGAGGATCTCTCCCGTTCTCCAGAGTCGTTCCATCACTACCTTGATCTCATTGCGGATGTCGAGCTTTTCGAGCGGGGTCCACATCTGGTTTTCACGTTGTACCAGCAGCAGGTAGAGTTGCCGGTGCTGCTCAAGTACGGTTTTTCGTTTGGCTTCGGTTGGATGTGCTGTCAAAACGGCGTCAATGGAGACCTCTGGCAGCAGTTGGCAAATTTCCTGCTCCGTGATTCCCCGTTCCCGAAAGCGCAGCAGGGTTCTTCCCCAGAGACCGGTAAGATGCCCTAATCCCTGTTCAGCTTCGAGTGCACGGCGGTTCTGGGCAGCGGAGTTCTCTTCGGCCATGTTGAGCAGTTGAAAAAAAATGGAAAATGCCTGAAGGGCACGCTCGCTGTTGGGATAGTGCTCAAGGGGAAGCCCTCCATTCTGCCAGGGAAGGTGCTCTGCAAGTTCGTGCTCACCGAGGTCGTGGAGTACCTCCTGAAAGCAGAGAAGAAGAAAGTGAAAATCGCGTTCTGCCTTTTCAAAATCGATAACGCTGCTGGTTGTGGTAATCATAAGACGAACAAATTCCCCGGGGGTTATTGAAATAATTTTTCTCCAGTATTCTAAAAAATTGACTGAGTTACAAATAAAGGCACTTTTTTGAACCGGTTCAATACCGGGGGTCTACTCCCCAAAGCTTTGTTTGTTGAGGAGAATCAGTGAAATACCTGAGTTTTTGTGGCTTTTTTCGCAGCAAGAGAGAGCCCTTTTGGAGCTGAATCAAAATTTTCCTGTTGTCAACTGCAAGCTTTTTAAGCTTTCCGTTTGTCGTCTTTACTATTTATGCTTATCTTACTCCATAATTTTTAGGGTAAGCCACTAACACCTAATTCATTACCAGTCATGGACAACAAATCAAATGGTAAGCTTGCTGCTTTGGCCGTAGGCGGAGCGGCCTCAATGGGTGCTTTGTTTTTCGGGGTATCGTTTTTAACCGGGTACAAGTTACCTGCTGCGAATCTTAACGAGTACCTGACGCCTTTGCGCTCCTTTGCGGGATGGATTTCGTTGATTACGTTTGCCTCGCTGGTCATTATGGGCCTTGGCAAAATGTCGGCAAGAATCAGTTCGAAGTGGTTTTTAAGTTTTCCGCTCAGCATTATTGCCATTGTTGCAGTGATGTTTGCCTCTCTGGGGCTCAGGCCTTCGGGGATTTTGCTTTCAACCACGGGCCGCACGGTGACCGTTGATGGAAAGTATATCCGTTCAGTTGCTGAATTGAAAGCCTATCTTGAAAAGCCTGTTTTGTCTCCCGGTGTGCCTCTTGCTCCTCCCGGTTTTAATTTCAATGTGGCAAAGGATCTTTGGGTAGCCAAATGCAACATCTGTCATACGCAGGTTTCCGTACTGGATGTACTCAAAAGCAAGTACAAAAAGACAGGCAAGATTGATGTGGTTGTCAAGCGTATGGAGGATGCTGCTGGTGGTATGATTACTCCGGAAGATGGAATAACAATCATGCAGTTCCTGAATGAGGGAAAATATTGATCAACGGTATGCCGTTGTGATTACAAGCTAACGTTTTAAAAAGCCCCGGAGTGCTCCTCCGGGGCTTTTCTTTGGCACTGTTTTCAGCGGTCGGCGCTATAGTTGACCGTCACGGTTTCGGTAATTCCGCCTCGTGCTTTCCATTCCGATGTCACGCTAAGCGATCTTGGCTGAAGCAGTTCGACAAGATCGTCAAGGATCCTGTTGGTGACATTTTCGTAAAAGATACCGGCGTTGCGGAACTCGAGAAAATAGTATTTCAGCGATTTCAGCTCAATACAGCTTTTATGGGGTACGT
>CAIXCO010000255.1 GCA_903917955.1 uncultured Chlorobiaceae bacterium
AATCCTGACGGAACCACCACCACAAGCCCGTCATGCGGCGTCATTTTCAGACGTGGGCGCATGGCCCTCGCACTGACCTTTATGCTAACCTTCATCCAAGTGCGTTTTTCATCCAAGTGCGTTTTTCAAATCTGCAATGAGGTCATCCCGATCCTCGATACCTACCGAGAGGCGGATAATCGTATCGGTAATCCCTGCCGCCTCGCGGTGCTCATGATCCATCGATGCGTGGCTCATGGTTGCCGGATGCTCAATCAGCGACTCAACACCGCCAAGGCTTTCAGCAAGGGCAAAGAGCTTTGTCCCCTTCAGCACCCGATTGACATCCTCAAGAGTACCGTCAAGCTCAAAAGAGACCATGCCACCAAAACTCAGTTGCTGTTTTTTAGCAAGCTCATGCTGCGGATGGGCCGGAAGACCAGGATAAAAGACCCGCTTTACCTTGGTGTGCTTCTCCAGAAACTCCGCCACCGCCTGCGCATTACGCTCGTGCTCCCTCATGCGCACCACCAGTGTCTTGATACCGCGAAGCACCAGCCAGCAGTCGAAAGGCTGGGCACAGGTACCGAGCGCATTAACGATAAACTTCAGACGGGCATCAAGATCTTCGCTGTTGGAAAGCACCGCCCCGCCAACCACATCGGAGTGACCGTTCAAATACTTGGTGGTCGAATGCACCACAATATCGGCTCCAAGCTCAAAGGGCTTCTGCCCATAAGGCGAAAGAAAGGTGTTATCGACAATGGTCAAGAGCCCCCTCTCTTTGGCAAGAGCAGCCACCTCCGCAATATCAACAAGATTCAAGAGCGGATTGGAGGGAGTCTCGACCCATACCGCTTTCGTCTTTTCATTCACATAGGGCAGAAGATTTGCCGCCTCCTGAAGATTGACAAAATGCACCTTAATATTAAAATGCTCCTCAACCGTCTTCATCAACCGCGAGGTGCCGCCATAGCAATCATCGGTACAGATAATCTCATCGCCGGATTTAAAAATATTGAGAGTCGAAGTAATCGCCGCCATACCGGTCGTTACCGCAACAGCAAAAGAGCACCCTTCAAGGACGCAGAGGTTGTCTTCGAGCGCCTTGCGTGTCGGGTTACCACTCCGGGTATAATCAAATCCCTTGTGTTTGCCGATATCCTCAAACACAAAGGTCGAACTCTGGTAAATCGGAGTCATGATTGCGCCGTAAGCCTTGTCAGGGCCAACACCGGCATGGATCGTATCAGTCTGAAAACTCATGGAAAGCTCGTTTGGTAAATTAATGATAGACAAAATAAAAAAACCCCTTCCCCGATGAGCATGGAAGAGGTAAAAAAAATGAAACTCTGTTCCCGGTAGAAGCGCTCCGTAGTAATTAATTTCGTAATACAATAGCCAAGGTGTTCATTATTCAGGTGATGCTCGATGCGAAATTACGGAATAACTTTCTACCAAGCACTCATCACCTTGTCAAGCACTTACCACCTTGTCAAGCACTCATCACCTTGTCAAGCACTTACCACATTGTCAAGCACTTACCACCTTGTCATTTCGACGAACGAAGTGAGGAGAAATCTTACAGCACAATGGATTAAAAAACTTGGTAACGATTGTTAATGTAAGATTTCAGAGGCAATAATGCAAACAGCACAAGACTCATGCCAGGTAATTACTTGATATCTTCATCCATTAGTCCTATGTTATAGAAAAAAAGAGCCCATGTCATTGTATTGCGAATTTGCCTTTTACTACGAGCAGATATTCCCCTTCCGTGAAGAGGTCTACCGCTTTCTGAGTGAACATGCCGCTCCTCCGGGGTGCACAGTGCTCGATGCCGGATGCGGGCCGGGCCACTATTGCCGCCGCTTTCAGCAGGAGGGCTTTCGCCCGACAGGAATTGATCTCGACCCGGAGATGATTGCTGCTGCTGCGGCAACCTCCCCTGCTGTAGCATTTCATGCAATGGACATTGCTGATCTGGCCACCCTGAAGCAATCGTTCCGCCTGATCTATTCCATCGGTAATGTGGTAGCCCATCTTTCGCCTGACCGCTTTTCCGCCTTTCTGGGCCAGGTTTATGCTGCTCTTGAACCCGGAGGATGCTGGATTTTTCAAACCGTCAACTGGGATTACCTGCTCCAGTTCGCCCAATACCGCTTTCCGGTCAAAACCGTTGGCGACGCTTCACTCTCCTTTCACCGTCGCTATCTCGATATTTCGCTCGAACAGGCCGTTTTTGAAGTGGAGCTGATGGCTGACAACCGGATGATTTTCAATGAGCGGGCAACACTCTATCCCCTCACTGCTGACGGCTACCTTCGACGCCATGAAGCTGCAAGCTTCTCACTGAAGGGCACATACGGCGGATTCGATAAAACACCGTTCAGCCGGGAGCAAAACTCCGGCCTTGTGATGGTGTTCACGAAACCTGCCGTCTCACCCGAGCTTCCGATATTTCAAAATCATGTAGGTCGGATAGGTCAAGCCTGAAATAACCTGATCGCTTGCCGGAAAATCCGTGTGTTCTTCAAACAGCTCAAGTGACGCTGATCGCAACACCGATGGCGCCAAATAGTCCATCATGGTGTGCCCATTTTCAATCAGTTTTATCGACTTGTTAAAAATGTAGGAGGTAACCTTTCGCTTTGCGTAATAGTCTGACATCCCGTCATTGACATAACTCTCAAACAAATTACGAAACGGATGCTTGGCAAGAATAGCAATAACACCACCCGGTTTGGCAACACGAATCATCTCCAGAATCGATTGCGCCACCTCTTCGGTATGCTGGATTGCATAAAGACTGGTCACAATATCGAACATGTCAGCTCCGTAGGGAATACACTCCATAGAGGCATGAACGAAAACTCCGCACGCTCTCTGCTGTGCCATTGCAACCTCCGTTTCCGAGACATCGAAACCATAGACAACCGCTCCCTGTGAAGCATAGTACGCCCCATCATGGCCGGAGCCGCATCCAACATCAAGGAGAAACTTCTCTTTCAACTGAGGCAATTCGGAATAAAAATGGTTTCTGGTCTTCTGCTCCAGATCCTCTGTGCCCGCTGCATATTGTTTTGCAAACTGATCATACTCTTCCATGTATTTATGATCTCTCCTTATTTCCGTGAAGTGATTAAAAGAGGATTCAGACGGTTCTGTTTTTTTGGCCTATACAACGAGAGATTTACACTATTTTCAGATCAAAACCCATAACACAGTGCGATAGTAAAACAGGATTGCCTGTCGTCAGCCTGTATCTGATGAGAATAGTCGGCATGGATGAGCAACCCTTTATTCGCCGCTATTTCAAGACCAACCGTACCGCTCAAGAAAAAGCTGTCGCTGGGGGAAGAAACTGTTGTAACACTCTCTTCCCAGCCGTTCATGGATGCTGTTACCGCCTGAGTATCAAGACGTTTTGCATACGTCCAATCCGCCACTATATACGGAGTTATTTTACTGCATTTACTCAATAAAAACGCTCGCTCAATCAGCAAATCAGCCCGACAATGAGATGTTTGACTGTGAGCCCCCCTTACTGTCAAATCAAGACTTTCAGCTCCGGTTTCACTAAATCCATTTCTTGACTGATAGCAATAGCCAAAGCCAAATCCGGGAATAATTTTCAGAGGGCCTGCATAAAGCAAAACACCGCTTCGAAGAGCAATATCAGCATCCCATCCATTATAGGCAGCCCTTGCGGTTCTTGAGAGTGCTGTAAGCGGCGAAAAATTCGGACCATGCGCCGAGGGTAGGTAGAAGGTGTCGATATTGATATTTCGCAAGGTATTGCCATCCGCTGAACCGGCACTGACAACGGCCTGCAAAAACGCATTATCAAAATAGAGGGCTGAATATGCCGCAGCGCGATAGTAGTCTGTATCTGCCTTTCCTCCACCGTCATACCAGTCAACAGTTCCCTGCATCCATGCCAGCGAAAAGCCAGACGCCCTCTTTTCAGAACTTTTTTTGTCGAAACCAATTAAAAATCCGTTGATATCACCATCAAAACCGGAAACCGGGTATTTTTGAACCATTCTGGCCGATTTGGCCCATACACTTGATGTTGGTTCGCTCACTGCCAAACGGTCAATACGATCATCAATAGCCCGATTTTGCATAGCAACAACAGAGTATCCCGATGTAGCAAGATTGTCAAAGCGTTGCGGAGAGATACTGTTAAGCGCCCTGTTGAACAACTCTTGACTGGCCGGATTGCAAAGCACATCAAGGTTGTTGAAAACGGATTCCATATCTGAATAAGGCACAGGAGTATGCGAAACAAGGTAGGTGCCAAGAGCACGACCATTATCGGAACTTGCCATTGCCGGATAAAAGAGTACGGCATTCGTCACAGACTGGCCGTTAAAAAAAATGGTATAAGGGGTTCCATTCGACTGCAATTGCAGCCCGCCACCCTCTCCCCACCCATCAATTGCACCGGCAAGTCCGGTATAAAATGATTCACCCGGAACAGAGAGACCGAGAGTCATCATGGTAGGCACATTCGGCAGGGCGAAAAGAGCACGAATCTGCTGGGCATTCAATCCACGAACGGAACTTGCCCGCATCACCCAACTGCCCTCCTGACCAGAAGCATTTGAAGAGGCCGTCGGATTATAAAAGCGGATAAAAAACTGGGGAACCGTTGTTCTGGTACTGGTAATACTTGTTCTCAATTCCCACGGCCCTTTTCCAACGGTGTACGATGCATTCAGCAGTGCCGGGTCCACAAGAAAAGGGGTATTTTCAGTACCGATCGGCTGCGTAAGGGTGCGCCAGTCAACTGCACCGGCAAGTGACGGGCGTACTCCTGCAACTGCTAAAAAAACAAACAGATGTAACGCCAAACCTCGCCATCGTTTATATGATGATTTTTGCTTCATACTCTCCGGTCATCAAACTTTGGGCGTTCTTGCCGTGCATCCGCGTAATCTAACCCACGTCAAATGATGTTCCAATGTCTCAAAATTATGCAGAATAGTCAACACGCTTGTGCTGGGCACGGGGATGCAACTTGCCGCGAACAATAATGCACCCCTCTGTCAGCGGAAACTCTTCGCGAACCTGGGTCACAATATCCCACCCAGCCCGTTCAAGAGCAGGGGTAATGTACTTGGTGCAGATATCGCGTTCGGTGAACTATTTTTTTGTTCATGCATCAGTTGCGTTACCTCATTGCAAACAATAAAGTACAAAAGAGATTGCGCACATCGAAAAAAGAAAGAGGTCACAGGGAACCCTTATTCACTCCTTTATCCTGTTTTTTTCAGCATATTTCTTTTTAAATCTTATGTACAGCCCGGCAACAATGGTCAGTGAAAGGATATAACATGACAACCCGCTTATAACCCCCCAAAGAACAGCAGATACATTGACGTTTTTACTCGACTCGCTCTTCAATTCAGCTTTTGACACCGTCATCGACTCTGCTTTCGGTTTTGCCAATGACACATCAACAACTCCGTTCTCAGCCGCCGGTTTAACATCTTGCTTCATTCGATCCATTTGTGAAACAACGACATAGAGCACATTCTCTTCTTTCTCTTGATCTACAGTGGGAAGCCAATTAATTATCGCCTTAAACTCAGGATCAATACGATCCCTCACCTCACTCAATTGAAATAGTGCGAAAAAGAGTACTATGGCTGTGACCGCCATTCTCAACAAGCAACGCCATGCAAACGGCCACCATGTCCTCCATGCCCACACCTCCCCTTTCTTCTGGAATGAGAGACGACTATTTTCACCAGCATCACCTGCCTCTCCCTCGCTTTGGGTGACCAGAATTCTTCGCCACTCAACAGCCGCAACAATAAGTCTTGAAAAAATTCCGCGAGCAAAAATCTTTGAAGAAAATACCTTGAATGGCGATTGCTGTACCCCCTTAAAGTCAACTTTCTCCTTGTAATACGTCAAAAAGCCAGGCATAATCCACCATGAAAAGGCAAACAGAAACAACAGTATCGTGTTTATTGTTTCACCTAAATAGTAGGCACGCGTGCCAAGGGCAATAATTATTCCGGTAATAAGGGATGCAAGAAAAGGTATACGAAAATAGGCCCAGATCATCCCCTGGATGCCCGCTTTTTTATTGTTCACAAACTCACTGCGAACAAAAAAGGTAGAGGTACCCATCTCCCCCCCTTCAAATGGTTTCCGGTCAAGAATTTCGCGCAATATCCCCCTGAACAACTCCCCATCCTGCCAATACATGATATGAGCAAGACCGGGTACGGCATAGCGCCGATACACAACATCACGCCTTGCAGTATCGTCTATACTGAATATCTTTCGATACATTGCAGTCCGCCTGGTAAGATCGAGGTGGTGACCGACAGGATCCTGCTCATCACAGAAATTGTAATGCTTTATTGTTCGGCTGTTCAGCGATTCAGGAAATTCATATTGGCATTCCTTTGGCAGATGCCACCTCGCCGGTATGGTGTATCCCTTGATGTACAGACCAAGATGCAGGTAGTTCTGGTGCCACATCGCCACAAACTTGTCAATGGGAGCGCCAAGAGTGATAAAATGTTTTACCTGTTTGCGCCAAAGAAGAAGAGGAATTCCCTTAGTCAGTTCGTTCAAAACAGGCGGTTCTTCCAAAGAGTTTTGACTCATCAAGACAAAGGTAGAATCTTCTGGATCAGAGAATCCATCAAGAAAACTTTTCCAATAGTTTTGACTTCTTTTCTCTATCTCTTCTGCAACTTCGTCAAGTTGGTCATTGATAATTTTGTCAACTCTTACAAGAGCTTTTATCTCGCCAAGCAGCGAATCTTTTCCTCTTTTCTTCTCGATTATCTCCTCTTTTATAAAATCTTCGATCTTCATGAGATCATAGCCAACTGATCTATTAACTGCGCTTCTGATTTTTTCATGCTCGCCCGACTCCTCCTTATACGACTCTTTCTGACTTAAAGAAATGACAACCTTCTTCACCCTGCGGAAAAAACTTTTTCCTGAAGAAGATTCATTTCCCTCTTCTTTACCAGAAAACTGGGTAAGCCATAAAGAAAGTGGCAAAAAACCGCCCAGTTCACAATGAAGCGCCTCAAGCAACTCCTCCCTGTCCTGGTCAAAAACATGGCTGGCAGTCAGCACATTGTAGAGTTTTTTGAATACGCCCCTGTATTCGTGAATTCTTACCTCGTCAATAACCTTCTGAATAAAAAAATCTTGGAGGCGTTGAATAAAAGCGGTGATTTTTTGTTGCTTTTGTTCATGAATATTCTCCTCATCTTTTAGAGGAGTGGTGTAACCCAAAAACGGCAGACTTGAAGCAAATCTGATATTTTCTGCCGACGCCATTCTTATCTCCTCCTTGACAAAAGCATAGACAAGAGCATCGAAACTCATAATACCCCCAAGACTGTGAGCAATAACAGTCAAATCCGGTTTCTGGTAATGTCCGGGAGTGAATTCTCCTTCGTTAAACCTGTTTGCAGAAAGCTCGCGTACCCGCCAATCAAAAAAATCATTGAAGATGATCTTGTCAAGTTCAAAATGAAAATGCCGGACGGCTTCACCCCGGGTACGTGCATAATCACCATAGAGATGCACATCACCGAGATAACCATCAAAAATCGTTTTTGTCAACGGTGCAAACTTCAGCACCAGCATTTTTTTAAGAGGAACTGCAGTATTGACAATAGACTGCAACATTGGTACTGCCCAGAAGGGAAGCCATTCCGGAGGTGTTATGGTCTTGTCCCGAAGACGATTGAGCAGTGCCCTGGCCCACTCCTCGGTCTCAGATGCAAAGAGCTCCTGATGACGTTGCAAAATGTCTTGCCAGTAAAGCTCCACAAAGCGGAAGTTATCTCCGGATGTCTCTGTTGCTGACGAACCATCAAAATCCTCAACACTCTCCTTATCCTCCACCGAAATTCCCCGATATTCCGCCCATCCATGCAGCTCAGTTTCAGAACGAACTGAATGGGATGATTGCGTGGCAGGAAGAATAACCTTGTAAAAATTGTCACTTTTTTTTTGGCGCACCTCGGCAAATCGATGCACCAACGGAGGAATCGTAGTGTTCAGTTTCTGTTCACCAATACCATGAACAACAATGATGTAATGGCGAGGAGCTGAGGGTGGTGAAATTTGTAAAGAATCAGACATATCAGTAATTTTCGGGAGGTTGAAAATTTCCGGACCCACGTCTCGGTACGATACGTGTTTACAATCGCGTGATGTTACTCAAGCCGAAGCCCGAGCCTTTTCTTTTATTTGACAATTCAGGCAATAAGGAAAACCAATAACGACAAACCCCCGCCACTACCTGTATAATTTTTGAGGTTGTTGGTTATGATTAACATAAAAAAACATACTTCAATGGTAATCAATTTCACGTCAATAACAAAGGTTTTTCACAGATCTTAGCAGAAATTTACACAAACCCTTAATAAAAAAGCTCGTCCTTGTCAGACGGGCCTCTTGTGGAGATGGCGGGAGTCGAAAATAGCTTAATCATCTGAAGGCCTCCCCCGCTCCGTGCCACGAACAAGACCTCAATACTCCTGCCCTGCATCCAGAACTTTTATTCCCCGCTTGAGTGAAAACTCTCAAACAATGTTCACGA
>CAIXCO010000256.1 GCA_903917955.1 uncultured Chlorobiaceae bacterium
CTCCTGGATGAGTATGCTACAGCAGTTTGCCAGGGTTCCTGTTTTCGAGCAGGGAAAGATCATTGCCGTCTACCCGGAAACCAGCTCTGTTCTGATTGTGATACCAACACTCTCTTCATCGCATCAGGTGACAGCTCAGTTCTTTTCCTGGCTTATGGATGTTTTTAATGAGTTGTATGTCGAAAAGGAGAGGTTGGTTTCAATCGGGAGTTTCGCGGAAAGAGTAAAGCATCTTGCGCAAATGGGGCCAAAAACGTCCAATATGCCCCATTTTTTAAGTGCTGCTTTTACGGCAGGGATTCCTTACTCTGAAGTTGTTGGCCAGGTTTATCAGTTTGGTTATGGGTCTCGGTCGAGATTGCTCGACAGTTCGTTTACCGATCAAACTTCCCAGATTGGAACCCGTTTAGCCCGGATTAAGACAATGGCTGCGGTAGTATTGCGACGGGCGGGTATTCCTGTGCCTGCTCACATCACTGTCACTGATAGTGATGGCGCTCAAAAGGCAGCCAATGATCTTGGCTTTCCTGTTGTCGTTAAACCGATGGATTTAGATGGTGGTGTTGGTGTTGCCGCAGGTTTGACAACGTCGGATGAAGTGAGAGTAGCCTTTGAAGGGGCTCAAAAGAAATCCCGCCATATTCTGGTGGAGAAGCATCATGATGGGCGTGATTATCGCTTGACCATCTTTCAGGGGAAGCTTCTTTGGGCTATTGAGCGGTTGCCGGGTGGTGTTACGGGTGACGGAAAAAGTTCGGTGCAGACGTTAGTTGAACTCCTCAACGCTGATCCTCTTCGTGGCGAGGGCCCTCATGCACCGCTTAAGCGCATAGTGCTCGATGACGAGGCGCAATCGTTGCTTTCGAAAGCAGGTATGAGTTTAAGTAGCATTCCCGGGGAAGGCAAGTTTATTCGCCTTCGTCGTACAGCAAATGTGGTTCGTGGAGGCATACCAGTCTCTGTGACTGAGCGCGTTCATCCTGACAACAGTTTACTTGCAGTTCGTGCTGCGGCGGCTTTGCGGCTCGATTTGGCAGGGGTTGATGTGTTGATATCCGATATCAGCCGTTCCTGGCGCGAAAGTGGTTGCGCAGTTTGTGAAGTTAATGCTCAGCCGGGTCTTGGGTTGATAACATCGTCACATCTTTATTCACAGATTTTGCGCGAACTGGTGCAGGGTAGCGGTCGTATTCCTGTTGCCGTTATTCTTGGAGCACCTCCGGAATGGAATGTGGCGAAAGCAGTTGCCGTCCAGTTGGTTAAGGTCGGCTTCGTTACAGGAAGGGGAGATCATGAAGGTGTTGCTCTTGGTACAGAAACTATTACTGCCGGGGTTGTTGACCCGTATACTGGAGGCCAAATGCTCATGAGCGAAAAAAGTGTTGATGCGGTAGTGCTGTGCATTAACGATTCGGCGGTATTGCGCACCGGTTTACCGTTTGAGCGATTTGATCTTCTGGTACTTGCAGGGTCACATTTTATAACGTCAGCAGGTCAGAGTGAAGAGCCTAAAGGAGTTCAATTGCGCCATCTTTTCAACGCTTTTTCGCCTGCTTGTGATGGCAAGGTGATGGTGGTCGCCGGATCTGGTATTGATGTTCGAACTCCCTTGCCGTCATCGCAAGCGGAGTTGTTGAAAGACCCCGTTCCTCAATCCTCTCTTGTTGATACGATTGTTGCAGCAATGATTCAAGCTGACGGGAATCATCGTATTGGAAAGTCTCCATTTTCACCAGTTACTGATGATTTCTGTTGACGGAATAATGATGCGTGTTGCACGGTTCCATGACGTTCAGGATTGCTGCATAATCATCGGGAGACGCTTTTTCAATCGTATAATTCGGTTTATTAGCCTTTTTTCATGATTGGCCGGTTAACGATTCATATGTTACATCAGCCTTTTCCTTAAGGATAAGGCATATATAATATCCTGAGCCGTTTATTGCCATTATTGAGTGATTTAGGCCTGCTGGAATCCAGATGGTTGAGCGAGATTTTACATGATGGATTTCATCTCCAAGATGGACTCTGAACAGGAACGTATCATCGTCACCCAAAATAATATTTAACTCAGGGGAGGAGTGCACATGAGTTTCCACATATTCAAGAGGCAGCTCTTTTGCCTCTGTAATCTTGTGTACGGCAAGATGAAACGGTATATTAGTTGCCACCATTCGATCAATCCATTTCACTTGCGAATGAAAAGGGATAGCGTCAAGGGACTCAGAAATTAATTCATGAATATATTCGGAAGCCAGCGATTTCATAAGTTGCAACGATAAAATACGTAAGAAAATCACTCATAACCTTTTGGTTTTCTTTTCTTCAATGTAAGGAATTTTCGACGGTTTACAGTATCATAATGGTCAATTCAAGCCTTTACATCCGTTTGGTATCCTGTCGGCGAACGAGCCATTTTATCAGTTGAAATTCTTATCGTTAGTGTATTCTCAGGCAACTATCCTTTTGCATCAAGTAAGGCTGTCCATGTTTTCCCATTGAGCAGAACAACTATGAGTATGACCATGAGGTAGATACATAAGCCCTTCACAAGAATTGATTCCGTAAAAAAAAGGCAAAACATCGAGGAATCAGGTTTGGAAGAATTGATATTTTGCGGAGCGACTTGTTGTTGGCCGCTTATCTGCTTGAAATGGTAATACGGCTGAAAATTCATCGCGTTGATCCTGATGATTTCTGCTGATCAAGCCTGATAAGGCAATCCCATCATCTCTCTTGTCTCCTTTGTTGTTGCAAGAGGACGCTGCATCTCTTCAGCAATGCGTGCTATTCTTTTGACAAGATTTTCATTGGTGGCAAGAAGCTCCTTGCTATAATCAAAATAGAGCGAATCCTCTATTCCAACACGAACATGGCCTCCGGCCACAATCGCCGCAACATTCATCGGAAGCTGAAACTGCCCGAGTCCAGCACCTGCCCAGAGGGAATTTTCAGGAAGCGATGCTGTCATCACAGCAAGGTTTGCAATGGTTGCCGGAGCCGTATTGATATTGCCCAAAAGGAGGTTGAAATATTTTATGCCTGAAATGAGATTATTTCGCTCAAGATATGTTGCCAGATTGATCATTCCTGTATCAAATACCTCTATTTCAGGCTTGATATTTTTCTCTTTCATGGTCATGGCAAGCTGTTCAACCACTTCGATGGAGTTTACACTTGGGCCCGTATAAAAATTCAATGACCCAAGCGTGAGGCTTGCCATATCCGGTTTCGCCTCCCCGGTTAAGTGAAGCACCTCGGCACGTTGCTCAAATCCCTGACCGTTTCTGCCCGATGTCGTGACACAGCAGACCATTCCAGCTCTCTCTCTTCTTATCCCGGAAATAATTTTTTCATACTCTTTTGCATTTGACGTCGGCACACCCTGTGTATCTCTCGCATGAAGATGAACAACCCTTGCGCCAGCATCAAAGACCCGGAGAGCATCCTCAATGATTTCATCCGAGTGGAGAGGTACATGAGGATTGCTGAATTTTGTCGGCACCATTCCTGTCAGGCAGGCATTGATGATCAACGGGGGGTAGGGCGAAAGCGGGTGGGGATCGTTCAATTCGATATAGGCTTTTCGAGACGCTTCACGAGCAGGTTTTGAAAGCATATACTCTTCAAGATCCATCTCAAGAGTGCTCCAGTGATCAACATCAGAGAGGCTGAAATCACATATTTTTTTTAGTACTCCAATCTGGCGGTAACCGTAATGCTTTTTGTACCAGAGGATGGTTTCAGGCCGGTCTGCATTGGTCAAAACACTCTTGACTCCCGCTTCGTACATTGCCTCAAGTCTCGCATTCTGCAATGCCTTTCCGATTCCCATACCCGAAAATTCCGGACGGATACCGAGCAGCGTTGTTTTTCCTTTGCCAGGCGACAACAGTATATACCCGGCGGCTCCCGCAACATGACCGGAAAGGCGAGCGACAAAAAAGCAGGAAAGATCAAGCTCCTCCATTTCTGCTGAAGGCACATGATGCATGTTCCACGGTTCCATGACGCTCAGAATTGCTGCATAATCATCGATAGAGGCCTTTTCAATTATATAATTCATGGCAGGGTATCCGGGTTGTTACAAGAGCTTCTACTACGTCCTATACTCGAAATATAGTAGTTTCTCAATCTTTACCATCTTTGTTAGCGGTACTGAGCGACGAGGCTGTAAAGGATTTTTGTGGAAGATTGTTCAACAGCAATGCCCTGTATCGCATATTCTGTGATGCCGCCCTGCGTAAACAGGTAATGGTGAGGTTGTAGAAATCCTCTGCAGTGATCAGTACAGGGGTTGCCTGGCAGCAGTGTTTAATTCATGAAGCACCATGACTTTGTACTGAGTAAGTGCACAACGTTACTCATCCCAATGAGCAAGCTGTTTTACAGGGTGAATGTATTATCCTCAACGTATTGTCAGTTTTTTGATTTCAGTCTAAAGATTCATGCATTTCCATTGATTATAGGATAAGTATGCCAGTAAATCTCGACAAGCCAGCTCGCTGGAAAGCCGATATTGCACAATCGGTTGACATGTATAATGACTGGTTCATGAATTTCGCCCCTGAAGCTTTTCGCTCAACCCGAATTCAGACAACGAAAGATGTTGAGGCAGCTCTGTGCTCAACTGATAACATGACAAGAATCGATCCGGCGATTATTTGTGAGCACCCGGATATTCTTCCTACACTTCGTATGTCCATGTGCCCTCCCCTTGCTCTCGAAAAGATGGCTGATCCCGACATCTTTACCTGGTTAGGTCGCAAAGAACCGGTGAATGCTATGGAGATTCATCGTGCGGCAATCATTGTTGCAGACCGTCTCTGCGGTTCGGTTACCAATCCTATTATTCGCAATGCTCAAGAAAAACGCCAGCTCGCAGCGATAAAGAGCTGGCTTGAAGCTCGCGGTTATCGTCATATTGAGAGTGGAGAGGGTGCCCGCTTTGATTCCATGCCAATCGGAACCATCTCTTGTCGCATGAATGTGCCAGTCAAACTTGAGGATGGCCTGAAAAGTGTCAATATTCCAGTTGATGCAATCGTTATGCCGAAATCAGCAAAAAAGAATTCACTGCCAGTTTTCTTTGAGGCTAAATCAGCGGGCGATTTTACCAATACGAACAAACGTCGAAAGGAAGAAGCGGTCAAGATGAGCCAGCTTCGGAACAATTATGGCAATACGGTGCGATTCACCCTTTTTCTTTGTGGCTATTTCAATGCAGGATATCTTGGTTATGAGGCGGC
>CAIXCO010000257.1 GCA_903917955.1 uncultured Chlorobiaceae bacterium
CAGTTATCTCGGACAGCAGCGTCTCTGACCTTCAAGTCGAAGCGCTTGCATTTGGAATCAATGCGATCAATTCGTCAATTTGGCCCAACCCCCAAGGCCTCTTTGAAATTGAACGCACAGTACTCCAGTCCGAGATCGACACGGCGTTCGCCGTCGGTCTGGTTGCCAGTAGAGGCGATGCCGGCTCACTGGTTGCCGATGAAATCCTCAGCATGGCAAGCCAGAATTGGCCAACTAACGTTGACCGAAGCGGCCCGTCATGGGTGCCCCTGAATCTCGTTATCCCCTAGGGGGACCGGATCCGCTGCAATTAGGGGCGTCTGTGCGGGGCTTCTGCAACGGCCCATTGAGCACGAATTCAGGGCAGTAACACGGCGTTAATAATGTTAACGGAGCATTCGGTTGCGGGCACACCTTGTGGTCGCAGCGAGGGAACCCCTCGTACATCACCCGTACGAGAGGAGCACCATGAAAAGCACCATGAAGAAGTTCAGCGTGGCCATTGCGGCCGCCCTGTTCATCGCCGCCTGTGGCGGATCAACGGCCAGCCCATCGGCATCAGCTGCTGCCCTGACCGGCGAGATCACGATTGACGGCTCGAGCACCGTCTACCCAATTGCCGAGGCTGTTGCCGAGGAGTTCCAGAACGCGAACTCTGGCGTTCAGGTCACTGTTGCCTTCGCAGGCACGGGCGGCGGCTTTAAGAAGTTCTGCGCCGGCGAGACCGACGCGAATGATGCCTCACGACCAATCAAGACATCAGACAAGCCAGGCGCCGACGGCGTTGATGGCACGGCAGACGACGAACTCTCCGAGGCAACGATCTGCAAGAACGCTGGCATCGAGTATGTCGAGATCAAGGTCGCAATTGACGCGCTTGCCGTTGTGGTGAGCAAGGAGAACACCTTTGTCGACTGCTTGACCACCGCAGAGCTGAAGAGCATCTGGGACCTTGGATCAACGGTAACCACGTGGGCCGATGTGCGCGCCGGATGGCCAGCAGAGAAGATTGACCTTTACGGACCAGGCGCTGACTCCGGAACCTTTGACTACTTCACTGAAGTAATCAACGGCAAGGTTGATCAGTCGCGTTCGGACTACACCGCATCGGAAGATGACAACACGCTCGTCGCCGGCATCGCTGGCTCGCAGTACACGCTCGGCTATTTCGGCCTTGCGTATGTGACCGAGAATGCCGACAAGGTTCGTGCCGTTGAAGTTGACGGCGGCAAGGGGTGCACCGCACCTTCTGCTGAAGGCGCAAACAATGGCACCTACGTGCCACTCGGACGACCACTCTTCGTATACGTCTCAAAGGCCGCGCTCGCGCGACCTGAAGTTGCGGCGTTCTTCCGCTTCTTCCTAGATAAGACGAACGAGCTCTCCACATCCGTGGGCTACATCGGCCTGAAGGATGAGGATCTCGCCGCGTCAAAGGCGGCCCTTGAGGCAGCCCTCAAGTAACGGATTCGAGCGGGCGCCAAGCCCGCACGCACGCTCTAGCCGATCCGGGGGTGGAAGAACCCCCGGATCGGTTCATCTA
>CAIXCO010000258.1 GCA_903917955.1 uncultured Chlorobiaceae bacterium
CCGAGCGCAGGATCAGAGTGCCAGATTGGAGCTGGCAGCCCGTTTTCCTTCTATTGCCGGATCATGAGAACGCTGCCTCGCCTGGCTTTTTCCATAAGGCCCCGCAAGTAGAGTGCATGGGCAATGTCGGGATTGCGAAGAACGGAAATATGGCCTTTCGCAAGGGCATTGACCAGAGCCTCACGAACCGCTTCTTCATGGTAAAGTGGCGAGTCCTGGCGTTTTGGGTTGCCTTTGATGAAGTTGGAGACTGTGGGGGTGTTGCGCACGATAAACGAATAGGCCTCGTCAAAAATGGTATGTAGCGGCCCCTCGAAGGATTTCATGTCGCTGAAGGTGTCGCCGGTTTTATCATCATGGATGTAAATCACTGAACGTTCAGCGTTTTGAGCGGATCGAAACCGTTGCCGTATTCGTGAGGATATCCTTTGGGGTTGCAGATCACCCTGGTCTCGCCGATTGAATACTCCATGGCGGTATGGCAGTGACCACAGATCCAGTAGTCTATTTTATGGGAGAGCACCTCTTTTTCAAGGTCTGATACGTATGCTGCATTCAGGAGGTCGTTTCGGTAACCAGGGGCGATTCCTTGTAGCGAGGGGTGATGATGGGTGACCACAATCAAGGTGTATCCGAGTTCCGTATAGTGATCGACATCTTCAAAAAGCCTTTTTTTCTGCTTGTGATGAAGAGCGAGAAGGTACTCTGGCCGTAACCGGTGATAATTGGCACCGACTTTTATCAACTGATAGTCATTGAGGCCCTGACTGACATCGAACATGGCGATGGGGTTGCCGCCAAAAAAGTCTGTCCAGAGAGTTGTGCCGATGATGGCGATTTTCTCCTCTTCCAGGATAAGCTGACCAGTCTGTACGTTGTGCAATCCATGCTCGGCGATGGCGTTCGGCCAGGAGTGCTTTTCGATGTTGCCGTGATACCATTCATGATTGCCCTCAATGACGAAAACATCTCTGAACTGCTTTGAGCACTGCGAAAGAAAGCCGAACCATGTCTGTTTTCTGCTCAGCAGTCCGATATCTCCAGCCAGGATAAGCACGGATTCATTGTCTCCGTCAAGTTCCGGAACCTGCCACTCCTCGCAGCTCTCTTCTCGACAGAACTCGTTATGGATGTCGGACATGACTCTGAAAAGCAGGTTCCGCACAGCGTATCTCTTGCGCTTGAAAAAGGTGCTGAACAACCAAGAATCGAGTATCCTCCGGTTACGGTTTTCCGGTTTTCACCCTCTTGTTTTAAGGTCGGCATTGAAACGCATCAGCTCGATGGTGTCCCGGTGAAGATCTACAGTCCGGAAAAGACGCTTGTTGACTGCTTCAAATTCCGAAACAGGATTGGAATGGATATCGTGCTCGAAGCGCTCAAACTGTATCGGCAGAGAATGCAAAAGAATCTGCATGCGCTCATGCAGTATGCAGAGCTGTGTCGTGTTGCCTCGGTCATGAAACCGTATCTGGAGGCAACGCTGTGAACGAAAAAGAGATCAAAAATATTGGCATCAGGGTTTAGAACGACTTACCGGAGCAATTTCAATTGCTTTACTGATAAATTCAGGGCTGGTCGTTTTTTATTGTACCCGGAAAGCCCTATTTTGCATAGATAATCGACTAATATTCGATTATCTATGCAAAATAATGACCTCATGCAACTCGAAAAGAAGCTCAGCTCACTGGGTGGAGTGCCTCTGACGCACGGAGCACTTGTCTCCATACTCAAAGAGTACCGCTCTCCGAACGATAAAATTGTCCGCTTGATTGGTGATGGGTGGCTTATGCCCATCAAGAAAGGGCTTTATGCCCTTTCACCTGAACGGACAACGATTCCCATTTCCACACCACTTGTGGCAAATCTCCTCTATGGGCCATCCTATGTTTCGATGGATTATGCGCTGTACCATTACGGGATTATTCCCGAGCGAGTGGTTGAGGTGACTTCAATGACCACCAGGCGGGGGAAGGTGTACGATATTCCGATAGGCCGGTTTTCCTATACGCATTCTCCTGTTGATTTTTATCGAGTCGGAATTGACCGGATTGAGAATACCGATAAAACAGGTTTTTTGATGGCCTCTCCAGAGAAGGCGTTGTGTGACAAGCTTGTGTTTACCCGCAATCTGAATATCGCGTCACCACGTGTATTACGGGAATTGCTGTTCGATGACCTGCGCCTTGATGAAGAGAGTATCACCCGCTTTGACCCTAAGGTGATAGAGACCTGTGTCATGCCGGGAATGAAAGAAAAGATGCTGCGGGCATTGCTGGAGCTTGTCAACTTGATAAAAAGGGATCTGAAATGAGTGTGCTCGGCCAAATGCTTGAGAAATATGATACGACCACTGTCGAAGGGAGAGTCAACGGACTGAGAGAGGTGATGCAGGAGGTTGCACTTGCCGGTTTGTATCGTGGCGGATTTTTTGACCAGGCAGCTTTTTACGGGGGCACCTGTCTCAGGATATTTTATGGATTGCCAAGGTTTTCAGAGGATCTTGATTTTTCATTACTGACGTCTGACGCCAATTTTTCACTTGAGCCGTATTTCAGGGCAGTCATGGCTGAATTTCTCTCACTGGGTCTTGATGTTGAGATTTCGTCGAAAAAGAAAACAGTCCGGACGGGGATAGAGTCGGCGTTTTTGAAGAGCGATACGCGCCTGTTCACTCTTGCCGTGCACGGAGAAAAAACGGTTAAAATCAAGTTTGAGGTTGATACGCTCCCGCCATTGGGATTTTCAACAGAAGAAAAACTCCTTCTTGAACCATTCTCGTTTTATGTCAAGTGTTTTGGTTTGCCTGATTTGTTTGCCGGAAAAATGCATGCATTGTTGTTCAGAAACTGGAAGAGCCGTGTAAAAGGGCGGGATTGGTATGATTTTGAATGGTATGTCAGCAAAGGGGTTCAGCTTAATTTGTCCCATTTTGTCAGCCGAGTTCAACAGAGCGGCCATTTGATGGAGTCTCAGCTCTCTGAACAGGATTTTCGCCAGCAGTTGAAAGAGAGAATCGACTCCCTCGATGTGACATTGGCCATGAGAGATGTATCGCGGTTTGTGGGTAATGCTGATGTCTTGAAAATCTGGTCACCGCAATATTTCCATCACTTGGCAGAGCGGATGATCATTAGCAGAGGTTGATGGCAGAGGCACTTGTGGGCTTTTTTGGTTTGTCTCCATGAAACATTCAATACCAAGTAATACTGCCGGATATAGCCATAAGCCTTGTCAAATAAGTCCTGGTCTTTGATCTGGTATTTCATGTAAATCACTTTGCGGAGTGCCCTTTGCCCTTCACGCTCTCCAGCTTTGGATTTATTGGTGTAGTGGAATCAATTCATCATGGTTTATCGGTAGAGCCGGTAAACGTCCCCGTTCGGGAGTTGATTTTGCTTTTTTTTTGCATATATTACTCTAAGGTTCTGCGACTAACCTCTTTTCAATAGGTTCCCAGCCCAAGAGGTGGTTGTGAAGTAAGGCGGAACCCACAGGGAGGTGGTTTTATGTGGGAGTAAATATTATTTAATTTCATCGGGAGGCAAATATTATGCTAAACAAGTTCGTCTACATCAAAGTACAAAAAGGCCTAACCGTGGTTGAGTTTGCCTTGATTGCTGTTTTGAGCAAGTTCGTCTCCATCAAATTACAAAAAGGCGTCACTTTGATTGAGTACGCATTGATTGCCGCTCTGGTTGCAGTTGTTGTGATTGGAGGTCTTACTGCTCTTGGAGTTAATATAAACACCATGTTTGTCAATATCGGGACAAAGCTCCCTACACCTTGAGTGAGATGATGTTTGTTTCTTGTTCTTTTTTGCGTGCTATTTTTTTTGTCTCTGCACGGAACTTTTCACCCGATGGTTTGTGTTGTATTGTATAGTAGTTTTCAATTTTAATTATTACAAAAACACACGTTATCGTATTGTCTGAGGGCTTTTTTTATTGCAAATCGCTTAAGTCAGGGTAGTTTTTTTAGCGGTGTCCATGAAAATGCAGCAGGTTTGCTTGTTGGCTTCGTTTTTTTTATATATATACTACTGTCCTATTTCACGACCGATCTCTTATAGGTTTCCCGTCCAAGAACTGGGTGTGAAGTAAGGCCGCAGTCACAGGACAGTGGTTTTATCTGGGGGTAACAATTAACTAATTTCATTGGGAGGTAAAGAAATGCTGGACAAATCTGTATATGTCAAATTACAAAAAGGCGTAACCATGATCGAGTATGCCTTGATTGTTGCTTTTAGCAAGTTCATCTCCATCAAATCACAAAAAGGCGTAACCTTGATTGAGTATGCCTTGATTGCCGCTTTGGTTGCTGTTGTTGTGATTGGAGGTCTTACTGCTCTTGGAATTAATTTGAATACGATGTTTGTCAACATCGGGAAAAAGCTCCCTACACCTTGAGCTTCGTAAAAACTCTTTTACAGCCTAAGCAGTGAAACTACCACTCTTCGCTCTTGCCATCGCGCTCACCCTTGGGGCGATGGCAGCTTTTTTCGCCGCCCGCTGGATGAGTGTTGCTCAAACTTCAGGGGCCAGAGTTGTCATCGTTGAGCTGCCCATTGAAGCTGGCAGAGTCATTACGGCTGATCAAATCAAGAGCATCGATTGGCCGGGTTCGTCCGTTCCGCACGATGCATTCACTCGCACCACCGATGTGGCGGGTCGAATTGCCCGAGTCTCCATGGTTCCGGGTGAGCCTGTTTTACTTGGCAAATTGGCCCAGAAAACCGCAACGGGTGGCTTATCCTCAATCATCCCGGAAGGCAAACGCGCCATTACAATTCATGTAAACGAAGTGATTGCTGTTGCCGGATTTGCCCTGCCCGGTAGTTATGTGGATGTTTTGGTTTACGGCAAGGACACTGACAATCAGTCTTTTTCGCGGACAGTGCTGTCGCGCATTAAAGTATTGGCTGCAGCCCAGGAAACCACTGCAGACCACGATAAACCAAAAGTGGTCAATGCAGTAACCCTTGAGCTTACGCCGCACGAATCCGAAAAGCTCGACCTCTCCCGCAACATAGGGGTGCTTTCTTTAGTCTTGCGCAACGAATTTGACACTACCAGAACAAACACGGCGGGTGTACGTTTGCAGGATATTGTGAATCCACAGTCCACTGGCGCAACGGTCTCTTCGCTGGTAGCCCCGACGACTAACATTGTGGCGGCACCTTTGCGTCAAAGCCGTGGAACCGAAGAAATCCGTGGCACCAGTCGCCAACCTGTAGCTATACCTTAGCCAACATGCATATAAATTTGAAATACCTGATGCGTTTGGTCTGCTGGATAAGTGCTCTTGTGGCGCTTTTTGCTGGCATCGTACCCGTGGCCCTGGTGGCCTCTCCCTCAATCTATCTTGTGCCTGTGGGCGAATCCAGGGTCTATCGGCTCGCACGACCCGTTACACGTGTTGCTGTGGGTAACCCCGAGGTGGCCGACTATATCATCCTTAACCCCTCCGAGCTCTATTTGCTGGGTAAAAAAACAGGCGCAACCAATCTTGTTGTCTGGGACCAAAATGGCAACTTCACCTCCACACCGCTGCAAGTCAGCCGTAACATCAACCCCATAGAACTTATGTTGAAAGTCGTCTTGCCGAAAGAGACCGACATTCATATTTTTGCCTGGGGGCCAGCGTTGGTACTGGCTGGCACGGTGTCGAACACCCTGGTTGCGGAAACTGCCTACCGCTTGGTACAAGCGTATTTGGGTGGAACGGTTCCGGGTGCCAACCCCGAATCCAGCCTAACCAATAGTGCCTCTGCCCCTGGCTCTGCGGCATCTTCCCCTGGTTCTGCGGAACCTGCCTCCAGTCTGGTTGCCGTTAGCAGGACAGTCTTTGCCAAGAATGCCTCTACCGCTTCATCAGCCCTCGAATCTGCGACATCTGCGGAAACGGCCAGCATACCTGGCCTCGTTAACCTTCTCAAAGTCCGCGACCCGCAGCAAGTCCGCCTCGAAGTCCATATTGCCGAAGTTTCCAAGTCCTACTTCGAAAGTTTGGGCATCAGCTTTTGGCAAAGCACGGGTACTACCCAAGGAACCCTGATGACAGGGTTTGTCAGCAACGCCACGGTCAATCTCCTGCTGCAGACTAATGGCGTGCCCGACGCCTCAGTCGGCAGCCTGGTACGAGTGGAAGCTGAGCGCAAAAACAGTTTGATTAAAATCCTGGCCGAACCCACCATTGTCGCCATGAGTGGTCAAGAAGGACACTTCCTCGTTGGCGGTAAAATGTATACGCCAAGCACCACCTCTCTCGGAGTAACCGAATACGTCGAACGCACTTATGGAGTAGGTTTGCGATTTACGCCCACCGTGCTCGATGCTGGTCGTATTTCGCTCAAGGTTACTCCCGAGGTCTCTGAGCTACTCTCACAAGAACCTGTCGGTGGTGGAGCCACAAGCACTTTGCCCATCTTTAAAACCAGCACAGTTTCCACCACAGTCCAGATGAACGAGGGTGAAAACCTGGTTATTGGTGGCCTTCTGCGCGACAATCTCACCGAAGTCATACGGAGAGTACCCTTGCTGGGTGATATTCCCCTTCTCGGCGCGCTCTTCCGACGCACCGAAAAGAATTCTGAAACGACCGAACTCCTGGTTATTATTCGCCCCACCCTGGTCAAAGCCAGCGCTTCTGCGCCAGAGATCCCCACCGACAGGTTTGTTCCGCCTACTCAAAAAGAGCTTTTCCTCGACGGAAAGCTTGAAGGCTTACGGGTTAAATGAGCACCATGCGCACAGATGTTGCCATGCTTCAGGCCCAAAAGAAGGAGCATGCTCAATCCCAAAAGGGCAATGCGTTGGTCGAATTTGCACTTATCCTGCCCGTGTTTCTGGCTATCCTTCTTGGGGTGATTACTTTTTCTATTGCCCTGTACAACAAAACGGTGCTCACCATGGCGACCCGTGAGGGCGCACGTGCTGGAGCCAAGTACGTTGCAAATCGTACCAACGATATCACCAAGAGCAGCGCCACCACGGCTGTTACGAATGCCTGTGGAAACAACCTCATCACCTTTGGAGTGACTGCCATGACTCCCACGATTACCTTTAATGCTGATCCGATGAGTGACAACATTCTTACCGTTAAGGCCAGCGTCAATTACACAGGACTTTACATTTTTTCGGCCATCATGCCAATCTCGGCCCAAACCAGCATGAGGCTCGAATAGCCATGGCACCCTCCCACCGCATCATCAAACTGCTGCATGGCCAACGTGGTGTTGTAGCCATTTTGTTTGCCCTGTGCTTGCCGGTGTTATTGGGTTTTGCCGCTTTGGCGGTTGACCTGGCTCGCCTCAACCTGACCAAGGTCGAACTTCAAAACGCGGCTGATGCTGCGGCTCTTGCTGGCGCTCGTTCTATCAGCGTTCCGTCTACGGTGGTGTCGGACCAGCCTTACAACTGGACAGCGGCCAGGGCCAGTGCGTTGGTTGTGGCACAAAGCAACTACGCCAATGCTGCGAAGATTCAGGATGCGCTCATTGAAACGGGTTACTGGAACCTCCAAAACCCCTCGTCCGGTCTGCATAGCGTATCCAGCGCAGGAGATCTCCCCGCCATCCGTGCCACGATCGTTATTGATGGCACCCACAACAACGGGCCCTTGACGTTCTTTTTTGGCCCTATTTTGGGTGTTGTTTCCCAAAGCAACATTCAAGCCAGTGCTATTGCCGTGCTACCC
>CAIXCO010000259.1 GCA_903917955.1 uncultured Chlorobiaceae bacterium
CGGTGACCCGATGTTGCACCGTTTTTTTGAATACTTTCTGTTCGAAGATCAGCCAGCGTCCGATCAGCGTCCTGACCAGTGCTACCTCGACGAGGTGGATCGTTGCGATATCTATCTTGGTCTTTTCGGGAATGATTATGGGTGGGAAGATGCCGAGGGGCTTTCACCAACACACCGAGAGTTCAATCGGGCCACCGAAAAGGGTAAAAGCCGTCTGATCTATCTCAAGGGAGCCGATGACAACGCTCGGCATCCGAAAATGAGAGCCCTGATACATGATGCTGCCAGCACCCTTATCCGGCGTCGGGTCAACTCCTCCGAGGAGCTTATCGCAGCAGTGTATGCGAGTCTCGTCAGAATTCTCGAAGAGCGTGAACTGATCCGTTTTGGACCGTTTGACGCCACGTTCTGCCGAAATGCTTCGTTCGAGAACCTTGACGAAGAGAAGATCACCCGTTTTCTTGTGCTTGCCCGGCGCGGCCGCAATTTCCCATTGGAAGGAGATACGCCGCCCCATGAGGTACTGGAACATCTCAACCTGCTCGACAAAGGACGTCCGACCAATGCCGCTATTTTATTGTTTGGCAAACAGCCGCAGCGTTTTTTGATCACCTCCGAAGTGAAATGCGCCCATTTCCACGGCTATGAAGTGGAAAAACCCATTCCATCTTATCAGGTGTACAAGGGGACGGTCTTCCAACTCGTGGATCAAGCCAAAGATTTCGTACTCTCCAAAATAGACCTCTGGGTGGGAACAAGGGCGGAAAGCACCCAGGTGCCGACGAAATACGAAATCCCGCAGGAAGTTGTAGCCGAAGCCATTGTCAATGCCGTTGTGCATCGCGACTACACCAGCAATGCCAGCGTACAGGTTATGCTCTTCAAAGATCGACTTGAAGTCTGGAATCCCGGCACTCTGCCTCCGACCCTGACTCTTGAAAAACTGCGCGAGCCACATGCCTCCGTCCCTCATAATCCGCTGATTGCGGAGCCCATGTATCTGACCAAGTACATCGAGCGCATGGGAACCGGTATCCGCGACATGATTCGGCGATGCAAAAATGCCGGGCTCCCTGAACCTGAAATCAGGCTTGATGGCGGCTGTTTTGTGTTGACGATCAGGAGGAAAAAGTATGAGCCGGGGGGCCAGTCGGAAGCAAGTTTTGTCCAAGCTACCGGACAAGTCACGGCACCAGTCACGGCACCAGTCACGGCACCAGTTGGAGAATATGTTACTCGACTCCTTGTGTTGCTGGCAAATCGCGGAGCCCTTTCCAACGCCAACATTCTCGAAGCCTTCGGTCTCAAAAGTCGCCGACGCCTCCGTGAAACGTACATCGACCCATCCCTTGCCGACGGACTGGTGGAGCCTACCATCCCGGAAAAACCAACCAGTCGGCTCCAGAAATACCGCATCACGGAAAAAGGCCGCAGATTGCTGGAGCAATTGGATAAAGATGGAGGACGGTCATGAGCATGGAACTCCAGCAATCAGAGATTGGCAAATTTCCATCTTCTTGGGAAATCGGCCGCGTTGATTCCGCATTCGACATTCAGCAGGGAAAACAGGTCTCAAAGAGAAATCGCGACGGCGAACATCAACGGCCGTTTCTCAGAACCAAAAACATTTTCTGGAATAGACTCGAACTGACTAACCTTGATCAGATGCACTTCAGCGAGGCTGAGCAATTAAGGCTCGAACTCCATGCAAACGATTTGCTTGTCTGTGAAGGTGGCTCGATTGGGCGAACGGCTCTTTGGAACAACGAGGTCGAAGGATGCTTATACCAAAACCACCTGCATCGCCTTCGAGCAAAAGGTAACAAGGTTTATCCTCAATTTGGGGTGTATTGGCTGTTGTATGCTTTTGATGTCGCCAAACTTTACTTCGGTAGAGGCAACGTTACGACGATCCCAAATCTCTCTCAATCGAAGTTGGCCGAGCTACCCATGGTGTTCCCACCACTCCCCGAGCAGAAGAAAATTGCACACATCCTTTCGACGGTGCAGCGGGCGATTAAGGCGCAGGAACGGATCATTCAGGCCACCACCGAGCTAAAAAAGGCCCTCATGCACAAGCTCTTCACTGAAGACCTCCGCAACGAACCACAAAAACAAACCGAAATCGGCTCTGTTCCCGAGAGTTGGGAGGTGTGCAAAGTCGGTGATGTTTCAAAAATACAAAGCGGAGGAACTCCCACACGAGATGTTCCCGAAAATTGGAGTGGCGGAACCATTCCGTGGGTGAAAACCGGAGAGATCAACTACTGCGTGATAAACGACACTGAAGAAAAGATCACTCCAACAGGACTTGCTAATTCTGCTGCTCGACTCTTTCCTGCCGGAACCTTGCTAATGGCAATGTATGGCCAAGGCATCACTCGCGGAAGGGTGGGACTATTAAGGATTGAAGCCGCCACAAACCAAGCATGTGCGTCAATCACACCGACTGACGAGAAACAGATTTCCTCTGTTTTCCTTTACTACTTTTTTGAATATCACTACGAAGACCTGCGGGCGCTTGGTCATGGCGCGAACCAACGAAACATGAACGCTGCATTAATCCGGAATTTCCCGATCATGTTCCCGAAACCGGATGAACAAGCGGCTGTGGTTACCACGTTTGAATCACTCGATCAGAAAAGAGTTCTCCACGAACACAAGAAAATGCAACTTCAAGACCTCTTCCGCACGCTTCTTCACGAACTGATGACCGCGAAGACTCGGGTTGACAAGATCAAACTGGAAAAGGAGGGCGCATGAGTTCACTAAACATGCGAGATATGGGGGTTACCTCTCGCTCGGCGCACCGGCATCTGACACATTTCGTCCGCCTTGGAATACTGCGACGGATTGGAAGCGGTCCAGCCACAGAATACCTGGCAATTCAGTTATGAACGCGACACGAATCGTGACATTGTGTCGCAATTTCCAAAATCCGTAGAAATACAGATAACATAAGCAACGGGACAAAATAGAGAGAGCCCTTAAACTGGAGCCCCTTCCATGAAACCCTCCGAACACAAAACCGTGCAAGCCCGTATCATTGCTTATGCCGAGGCGATCGACTGGATCTTTGTGTCCCGCGAGGAGGCCGAGCGGCGGCGGGGGTTTGACCCTGCGGCGCCGCCTGCCGACCGTGCAAGGAACCGTTCGCTTTTCTTCGACGACCTGCTCTATGCCAAGGTGCGTGAGTTCAACAAACGCTATTCTGAAGCCGAGGGGTCGTTGCTCGGGAAGTTCCGCCATCTCCATGCCGATATCTACGGCAACCGGGAATTTGTAGAGCACCTGCGCAACCGGGGCAAGTTCTTCGATCATGAGGAAAGCCGGGAGCGCGACCTCATCCTGATTGATTACGACGACCCGACGCGGAACGTCTACGAAGTTACCGAGGAGTGGGCCTTTCACAACGGCCATTACGGTACGCGGGAGGATCTCCTTTTTCTCATCAACGGCATTCCGGTGCTGGTAATTGAGTGCAAGAATGCCAACAAGGATGAGGCTATTGCGCTCGGGGTGGACCAGATCCGCCGATACCACCTCGAGACACCGGAGCTGTTTGTATCGCAACAGCTCTTTACCGCCACCGATGCCATCAGTTTTGTCTACGGGGTGAGCTGGAACACAGTGCGCCGCAACATTTTCAACTGGAAGGATGAGGGTGTCGGGCAACTGGAGGCAAAGGTGAAGAGCTTTTGCGCCATCCCGCAGGTGCTGACCTTCCTGAAGGAGTACATCATCTTTGCCGAGAAGGAGGAGGAGTTGAACAAATATCTCCTTCGTCAGCACCAGAACGGCGCGGTGGAGGCGACCGTCAATCGCGCTCTCGATCCCGCACGTACCAGGGGCCTTGTGTGGCACACCCAGGGGAGCGGCAAAACCTTTACGATGATCAAGGCGGCGGAGCTGCTCTTCCGTGCGCCCGAGGCGGAAAAACCGACCATCCTCCTGATGATCGACCGTAACGAGCTGGAAGACCAGATGCTCAGGAACCTTGCTGCGCTTGGGCTAAGCAACCTGAAGCACGCTAGCAGCATCTCGCGGCTCAACAAGCTGCTGAAGGAGGACTACTGGGGTATCATTGTGACGATGATGCACAAGTTCCGCGATATGCCTGCCAATATCAATAGCCGCTCGAACATCTACGTTCTCATTGACGAAGCGCACCGCACCACCGGCGGCGATCTCGGGAACTTCCTCATGGCTGGCCTGCCTAATGCCACCTTTATTGGCTTTACCGGTACCCCGGTGGACAAGACGGCCTATGGCAAGGGCACCTTCAAGACCTTCGGCTGCGAGGATGACAAAGGCTACCTGCACAAGTACTCTATCGCCGACAGCATCGAGGATGGCACGACCCTGCCGCTCTACTACCAGCTTGCTCCCAACGAGATGCTTGTCCCGTACGAGACGCTGGACGCGGAGTTTCTCTCCCTTGCCGAAGCCGAGGGGGTGGCCGACATTGAAGAGCTGAACAAGATTCTTGATCGGGCGGTCAACCTGAAGAACTTCCTCAAAAGCAGGGAGCGAATTGAAATGGTGGCGCAGTTCGTCGCTGGCCATTACGTTTTGAACGTCGAACCGCTTGGCTACAAGGCTTTCTTCGTCGCTGTTGATCGCGAGGCCTGCGCCCTGTACAAGGAGGCTTTTGACCGGTTCCTGCCAAAGGAGTATTCCGAGGTGGTTTACACCAGCAATGCCAACGACTCGGCCCTGCTCAAGAAATACCATCTCGACCCCAAAAAAGAGCGGGAGATTCGCAAAAACTTCTGCAAGCTCGAAAAGTTTCCAAAAATCCTCATCGTCACCGAAAAACTACTTACCGGCTTCGACTCGCCCTTGCTCTACACCATCTATCTCGACAAGCCGATGCGCGACCATACCCTGCTGCAGGCCATCTCACGGGTAAACCGTCCCTACGAGAACGAGGAGCGGGAGATGGTAAAACCCCACGGCTTTGTTCTTGATTTTGTTGGTATCTTCGACAAGCTCGAAAAAGCCCTCGCCTTCGACAGTGAGGAGATTAACGCCATTGTCAAGGATCTCAAGCTCCTGAAGCTACTCTTCAAGAACAAAATGGAGAGCAAAGCGCCGAACTACCTGAGCCTGATTGAGCGCAACTTCACCGACAAGGATGTTGATACCCTCATCGAGCACTTCCGCGATCCGGAGCGGCGGAAAGCGTTTTTCAGGGAGTACAAGGAGATTGAGATGCTCTACGAAATCATCTCGCCGGATGCCTTTCTGCGCCCCTTCATTGAGGAGTATGCGACGCTTTCGGCTATCTACGATGTCGTCCGCAAGGCCTATACGAAGCGCGTCCAGGTCGATCGCGAGTTCCAGCGGAAAACCAACAAATTGGTGCAGGATCAGATCGGCAGCTACGGCGTCGGGCAGGTAGAACGCGTGATCAGGATTGACTCGGAGACCATCGACCTCATCAATGCCCAGACTGGAGGCGAGGCAACCAAGGTGATCAATCTCATCAAGAGCATTGAAAAGATCGCTGAGGATGAGAGCGGCGATCCTTTCCTTATCGCCATGGCCGAAAGAGCGCAAGCGGTGCTGGAGAGTTTCGAAAGCCGCCAGACGACCACCGCCGAAGCCCTTGAAAAGCTGATGCAGGAGGTCGAAGCCAACGAAGCACGAAAAAAGGAGCAGGCCGAAAAGGGGTTCGACGGGGTGACCTTCTTTGTCTACCGGACGCTGCTCGACGAGCAGATCGGCCATGCCGAAGAGGTGAGCCGCCAGATCAAGGCGGCGTTCGTGGAGTTTCCGAACTGGCAGAAGAGCGATGCAGCACTGCGTGAGCTTCGCAAAAAGATCACCTTTGCCCTCTACGCTCAATCAGAGGATCTCGAACGGGTCACGGGCATCGTAGACTATCTGTTCCACCTGCTGGAAAAAGCAAACCGGATGTAAGCCATGACCAACACCAGTGCAAAGATTCGATTCAAGCAGTGCGTTTATGATTGGGCTACCAAACTTGACGTTCAGGTGGCGTGGCTCGGCGTTAGACCCATGCAGAACAAGTGGGCCTCCTGCTCAACAGAGGGCCATCTGAATTTCAACACAGAATTGCTCAACATGGACGAAGAGGTCTGGGATTACGTGATTGTTCATGAACTGCTGCATTTCTCTGTGCCCAACCACGGCAAACTCTGGAAGAGCCTGATGCGCCTCCATCTGGGCGAGTATGAGGCGTGCGAGGCTGCGTTGCAAAAAAATGCGCATTTGACAAAAAAGCGGGTTATACTTCAGAGTTAAAATTGCATTCAACTCTCTGCACCCATGCCAACAGACAACATCATTCATCACTCTGATGCCTGCCAGTCGGGCCACATTCCAGATCAGGGTAAAGAGGATCTACTGAATCATCGCTACCGGACTATCCTGAACTCTATTCCAAGCGGTTATGTCTATTGCCGTGTTCTTTATAAGCAGGGGCAACCGGTTGATCTGATGCACGAGGAGGTCAATGTGTCGTGGGAGAAACTCACGGGCATAAAAGATGCAACTGGACGCACGCTTACGGAGATTTTTCCTGGAATTGCCGAGTCGCACCCCGAGTTCTTTGAAAGGCTTCTCAAGGTTGCAGAAACCGGAATCACCGATCACTTCGAGTATTACATTGATGTTTTGGGCAAATGGTTCGACAGCAACGTCTTCTGCCCGGAAAAAGGCTATTTGGTTTCTATCATTAAAGATATAAGCCCAAGAAAGCTGGCTGAAGAGGCATTACGACAGAGCGAGGAGCGCTTCCGCTCCCTGTTTGAAGAACACTCCTCCATCATGTTCATCTATGATGCTGCGGGCGATATTGTTGATGCAAATAAGGCGGCTGCCAATTTTTATGGGTGGTCGATTGACGAACTGCGCCGGATGAATATTCGGCAGATTAACACCCTCTCTCCGGAAGCTATTGACAGAGAGATGGAAAAATGGGGGGCCCTGAAACAAAAGCAGGTGTTGTTCTTCCATAGAAGGGCTGATGGCTCCGTCCGTCATGTTGAGCTCTTCGCCAAGAAGATCAGGATAAAGGATCGTGACCTTATCTCTGCCATCATCTATGATGTCACGGAGCAAAAGCAGTATGAAGAGGTGAACGCATTCAGGCTGGGAATCCTCCAGATGGCTGACAGTCACTCAACAGAAGAGCTGTTAACCGCAACCCTTGATGAGGCTGAAAAGATAACGGGAAGCTCAATCGGCTTTTTCTTTTTCGTTGCTGAATCAACATACCATGCTGCTCCAGGCAGTCTCACCCAAGACCCTTGCGCATATATGCAAGGCTGAGGAAGATGATCAGCACTACCCGCAGGAGAAGGCTTGCGTATGGGGGGACGCCATACGGTTTCAAAAGCCGGTTATCCATAATGATTATTCGGAACTTGAGCATTGTAAGGGAATGCTGAAAAGTCATGTTGAAATCAAGCGGGAACTGGTTATTCCAGTCAACCGTGACGGCAAAATAGTTGCAATTATTGGGGTCGGCAACAAAAAAAGTGAGTATGTTGACAAAGATATTGAGTGGTTGGAGATCATAACCA
>CAIXCO010000260.1 GCA_903917955.1 uncultured Chlorobiaceae bacterium
AAAAAAAAGATGGCGTTGTTGAGAGAAGCGTTGAGCCGACCGGAGGCATACACTCATGCCACCGGAACCATCGAGGTTGTTGAGACCCATATCTCATGGATTTTCCTCACCGACACCCTGGCCTACAAGGTCAAAAAACCGCTTGACCTGGGATTTCTTGATTTTTCAACCCTCGAAAAACGCCTCCATTGCTGCAATGAAGAGCTTCGCCTCAACCAGCGACTCTGCCGTGAAATCTACCTCTCGGTTGTGCCGATTGTGCGCTCTGCCAACACCTTTCTGGTTGATGCGGAGGGAGAAATTGTTGACTACGCCGTAAAAATGGTACGCTTTGAGCGAACAATGGAACTTGACAGGATGCTTGCAAAAAAGCTGCTCAACGAGGAGCATATCGACCAACTCTCCACTATGATAGCCCGATTTCACGCCTCCCTGCCCGCAACGCCCGCCGAAAGCGGCTTTGGCCAACCGGAGAATCTCATCAAGCCGATCCTGCACAATTTTACCTCTATGGAGCCAATCGCCGCCGTCGCGGATGAAGTGAACCAGCTTGAATTTCTCAGGGCATGGTGCATCCGGGAGCATCAGCAGCTCACCCCTCTTTTTCTTGAACGAAAGCGTGGAGGATTCATCCGCCAATGCCACGGTGACATGCATACCGGCAACATGGTTTGGTGGAGAGGGCGCATTTTCATCTTTGACTGCATTGAGTTCAATGAGAGTCTCTCCATTATTGACGTCATCAGCGACCTGGCCTTTCTTTTCATGGATCTTTGCCATGGAGGAGAGCGAAGACTTGCCTGGCGGCTTTTGAACAACTACCTGACGGAGAGTGGCGATTACTGCGCCCTGCCGCTCCTCAGCTTCTATACGCTCTACCGTGCCATGGTACGGGCAAAGGTAACAGCCATCCGTTACGGCCAGACCAGCGACCAGGATGAGGCCCAAAAGATTCTTGAAGAGCACCGCTCATACCTGCACCTTGCCACCGACTGCACCCGCAGCACAAAACCTCTGCTCATCCTCACCTTAGGGGTTTCAGGAAGCGGAAAAACCTTTATTTCACGTGAAATTGCCCAAAGGGTCGAGTGCATCCATCTTCGCTCGGATATTGAACGAAAACGGCTGGCGGGCCTTAAACCGCTTGAACGGAGCGAAGAAAAGGGAGCTCTTTACAACCAGGAGATCAGTTGGCAAACCTACCAGCGGCTGCTCAGCCTTGCCTCTCTCTGCCTCGGCGAGGGGATGGCAGTCATCGTGGATGCCACCTTTCTCAAACGGAGCAACCGGAAGCTCTTTATGGATCTTGCCGCAGCCCTGCACGTTCCATGCCGGATTCTGCACTTTTCTGCCTCCAGAGAGCGGCTTTTGGAGAGAGTGCAACAACGATCTCTTGCAGACAACGATGCCTCTGATGCCGACATCGCCGTGGTTGCCTCACAACTGGAGCTGATTGAGAACTTGAGTGCCGAGGAGGAGAGTATGGCGATTGCTGTCAATACCGAAGAGAGAGTTGATGGAGCGGTCATTGCTGCGCAGTTGCAATCGGCCATGGCACGTTCCCCCTTTACATAAGTGAAAAGAGGAGCGCGCCATTTTTTCAGCACAAGCTATATGACGGTACCAAAAGCCAAGCGGATGAGGTAGCCAGCCAGAAAACTGAATGCCGCAACGGTAGCCGAGAGCGTGACCATTTGAAGAAAACGGCTTTTGAAGGAGAGAAGCCGCACAACAGAGATGTAATAGTTGAAAAACCCTATAACAACGACGGCCACGAACAAGGAGGCTCCAAAAGAGCGGACGAGATCGTTAAAAACAAAATAGGGGGCAATCAGCAAGAGCACGGTAAGGATGTAGGCAAACCCGGTTGAGAGGGCCGCAACCAGGGGGTTCCCCCTCCCCGGTACTGATGCTGTTGCGATGTAGCTTGACGCTCCCATTGAGAGTGCGGCTGCGATACCGGTAATGGATGCCGTCAATGCGACCGCCCTGCTGTTCTGCAGCAGAAAGGTGAGGCCTGCCAATACCCCCATCAGTTCAACAAGTGCATTGTTAAGGGTAAAGATAACAGAACCCGCATATTGCAGGCGCTCTTCATCAAAAAGCATCTGCAACGCCTGCTCATGCTCCTCCTCATCGCGGATAATGCCGTTGACCTCCTTGAACGAACCTGGAAAACGACTGTAAAGGAGATGGGCCCGTTTTTCGCTGTTTTCCATCAGCTTGATGGCGAAGGTAAAACCAAAAACCATACTGATGACGGTGAAGAGCCACACCTTGATGCGGTTGGGAGCAACATCTCTACGGGTATAGGTTTTCCAGACGTTGTAGTGACGCATCTCGTCATCGGCAATCTGGGAGAGGATGCGACGGCTTTTGAGGCCGCGCACCCTTTTGGCAAGATTTTTATAAATCTCATGCTCGGTTATCTCACTCTTCTGAAAAACCGCAACTCCCCTTATATCGAAATCCCTTCCCTTGTTCACAAATTCACGGATTAAAAGTTTTTGAATCCCTCTACCTGGAGAGCGTTGCAGCCTCAATCAACTCATTCATTCTCGACAAAAATCCGGTTGTTGTTTCAAGCCCCCCTTCAAGCAACAGCGCACCTTCATAAAGCTGTTTCATGGCGGTTTTGATGAGCGGATTGGCAGCATCGGCCAGAATCATCCCGGACAGGTTGCGGATAATAGGGTGTGACGTATTGACCTCAAGAATCCTTTTCGCGGCAGGCATGTCACTCTGCATCATCTTCATCATCTTTTCCATCTGGCTGTCGAGGCCATCCTTGCCGCTCACCAGTGTTACCGGAGAGTTGACAAGACGGTGCGACTCAATGACATCCTCAATCCCCTCTCCAAGAGTTTCTCGGAAGAGCTGCAAAACCGGTGCAAGAAGATCCTCTGCAAGGGGTTCGGCACTCTCTTTCTTCTGCCTGGAAAAATCGATATCCGCCTTTTCAATCGACTTGAGCGGCTTTTTATCGTACTCGTGAATTGAGGGAATGACAAAGACGTCAACCGGATCGCTGAGAAGCAACACTTCAATACCCATATCCTGGAAATACTCCAGATTGGGGTGAGCCAGCAGTTGAGCCCGGCTGGTGCCTGAATGGTAGTAAATCTCTTTCTGGTCTGGCCCCATGCGCTCGCTATACTCTTTGAAGGTCACAAATTCACCTGCCACCGTTTTGGTGCTTTCAAAGCGCAGCAGTTCAATCAGTTTGTCGCGATTGGTATAGTCGGTATTCAGGCCAATTTTGATAATGGGGCCGAATGCCTTGTAGAAGGTCTTGAACTTTTCAGGCTGCTCTTTGGCAAGAGATTCAAACCAGCCAAGAATTTTTCCCGTCAGAATCTGGCGAATTTTGGACATCACCGGGCTCGACTGCACCACCTCTCTTGAAACATTGAGCGAAAGATCTTCGGTATCAACAACACCTGCAATAAAACGAAGGTACTCTGGCAAAAGGTCGCGGCACTCATTCTGGATCAGCACCTTTTTGACATAGAGCTGCGGCCCGTGGTTTTCGAGTTCACCCTGACGGTAGAGCATCTCCGGAGGAGCCTCTTTTGGCAAAAACAGAAGCGCCTTGAAGGTGACCACCCCTTCGACCGAAACCGGCAGATAGTCAAGCGGATCTTTGTAATCGTTTGCGATGAACTTGTAGAACTCATTGACCTCCTCATCCTTCAGCTCACTTTTTGAGCGCTGCCAGAGTGCGGTGATGCTGTTAAGCTGCTTGTCGCCGAGGTAAATCGGGAAATCAACGAAGTTTGAATATTTCTTGACAATCTGCTCAACGCGGTACTCTGCAGCAAACTCTTTGTGCTCCTCCTTGAGTTTAAAAGAGATTCTGGTTCCCCGACCGACCTTCTCGATTTTTTCGATCGTATAGGTGCCCTGGCCACTGGAACGCCAGCGGAAAGCTTCAGAACCGGGATGCGAGCTTCTGGTCTCTACCGTAACCTCTTCTGTGACCATGAAAACCGAGTAGAATCCCACGCCGAACTGTCCGATAAGGTTACCATCAAGCTGTTTCTGCTGCTCTTTGAGTGACTGCATGAAGCCGAGGGTGCCCGACTTTGCTACCGTGCCAAGATTGGCAATCAACTCCTCTTCCGTCATCCCCACGCCGCTGTCTTCGATGACAAAGGTCATCTCCGCCGGGTCGATGGTGATGCGGATGGCCAGATCCGCCTCCTTGTCGAGCATCTCCTGATCGGTCAAGGCATTGAAACGCGCCTTGCTCAGTGCATCAGAGGCGTTGGAAATCAACTCTCTGAGATATATTTCGGGATGAGTATAGAGTGAATGGACAATAAGATCCAGAAGCTGCTTCATTTCAGCCTTGTATTCAAACTCCTGAACCGCTGAAGAGCCGTTAGTGCCGTTAGTGTTCATATTATATGCTGCTTTATTGAAAGATGTTTCTGATAAAAAACTTTGTGATAAAAAAAAATAAAGCGTTCAAGAGCGACGCAATTTTTTGCGGGCTGCTGCCTCACCATCATAGACCCGCTTGACACCGTCACCGAGAGCTTTTTCGATGTCACGAATGTTCGAGACAAGCCTTGCCATGCCCGACAGTTCAACCGAAGCCGCCTGATCGGATCCCCACATGGCGCGGTCAAGGGTGACATGACGCTCAATGAATGTCGCGCCAAGTGCTACTGCTGCCCAGGTGGTCGAAAGCCCCACTTCATGGCCTGAATAACCAATCGGCACATCGGGATAACGGGACTTAAGGGTGGTAATCATCCTGAGGTTCAGCTCTTCAATCGGAGAGGGGTAGGTCGAATTGGTGTGCGCAATGAGCAGATTGGAGTGGCCGAGTTCGTTGACGGTCGTTTCAACCTCTTCCATGGTGGACATGCCGGTAGAGATAATAAGCGGGCGGCCAGTTGCTGCAGTTTTTTTCAAAAGGGGAAGATCGGTCAAAGAGGCCGAAGCACCCTTGTAACAGGGAGGCTCAAACTGTTCCATAAAATCGACCGACTCTTCGTCCCAGCAGGATGCAAACCATAAAATGCCATGCTCCTTGCTGTAACGATCTATCTCCTCATACTCTTCACGACCGAACTCGACCTTGTAACGGTAATCGATATACTTCATACGGCCCCAGGGGGTATCTCGCTCAATATCGCGCTGACTCTGTGGGACGCAAAGCTCCGGAGTTCGCTTCTGAAACTTGACCGCATCGCATCCGGCAAACGCCGCGCCTGCAATCAGTTTCTTGGCAACATCCATCGACCCGTTATGGTTGATGCCGATTTCAGCAATGACAAACACGGGATGCTGGTCCCCTGCTTTTCTATTTCCTATGGTGACTTCCGCCATAACCTTACTCTTGATAAAACGAACCGTCAACGCTCATGAAAAGCGATGTACGAAATCGATAGTGATAAAAAAAACAGTCAGGAGTTCCTGAGCACAATCAGCCACTCAGCAAAATCCCTGAATGCGCCATACCCGCCATCGGCCTTGGCACGATAATGAATACAGGGTTCAACAAAAACAGTTGCATCACGAGGGCACGCTGTCAATCCTTCCAGGGCGATCTCGCTCATAATCTCCACATCATTGACGTCATCGCCAATATAGGCCAGTTCATTCCTCCGCAAACCGCTCTCAGCAATGACCTTTTCAAGCAGTGCCAGCTTCTCTTTGGCACCAAGATAGAGCCTCTTTATCCCGAGTTTTTCAGCACGCATCCTGATACTTGGCGAAACCTCACCAGTCATGATCGCGGTCTCAATCCCAAAGTTTCTCAACCGCTCAACGCCCATCCCATCCCTGATGGAATAGCGCTTCAGCTCCTCTCCCCTCTCCGAATAATAGACCCCGTTGTCAGTAAAAACACCATCATTATCAGAAATGACAAGTTTTATCCTTCCAGCCCTTTCGGCAAGTTCACCAACCGTTAATGAGAGCATTGTCTAATAATGAAGCGTTTCACCCGGAATAAAATTACCCGGCTAATATATCACATTTCCCCCACATCAAAAAAAATCAGGGGAACGTTGTGAATTCAGCGAACTCTTGCCCATAACTCACTCAGAAAGAAGACGCAAAAGGCGGTCACTGCATCAAACAATGACCGCCCTTCACCACAATCATCATTCGGCGCAAACCCTATGCGTAGACTTTTTTGTAGTTGTCAATGGCATGAAGAATGCTCTGGCGGGCAATTTCAGCGCCCTGGAACTCCTCAACAAGTACCGTCTTCTCTTCAAGCGATTTGTACTCCTCAAAAAAGTGCTTTAACTCGGATGCGAAGTAAGGTGGCAACTGATCGATGTTGTGGACATTACTCATGCTGACATCATCTTCGGCAACAGCAATAATCTTGTCGTCTCCCTCTCCATGGTCGATCATGCGCATAACGCCGATAACCCTTGCCCTCACCATGCACATGGGGACAATGTCAGACTGGCAAATCACAAGAATGTCAAGCGGATCATGGTCATCACCAAGTGTTTTTGGGATAAACCCGTAATTTGCGGGATAAAAAACAGCAGAGTAAAGTACCCGGTCAAGCTTCAGCATACCGGTTTTTTTGTCAAGTTCGTACTTTGTTTTGCTGCCTTTGGAAATTTCGATAATGGCGTTGACGATATTGGGCTGATCGTCTCCGATCGAAACATCGTGCCAGGGATTAAAATTCATAGCGTGACCGGGCTTATAACAGGTTAAAAAAGCTGTGCAAGTATAGCGATTTTTTCAAAATCCGGCAACCGATAAAAGCACCTGATTCACAATAATCAGCCCCCTTCGCCGCCAGTTGCCAACAAAAGGATCAACCGCCACTTGAGCAATGGGGATGAGATGGTTATCGTTACTGTAACATCAGTGTCACCCTGTTCTTGTTGTTCACCCGCTGATACTCAATACCCTGCGTCATGCTCCAGACAGGGCTCTTTGCCTGGTCATCAGGCTGGAGAGTTTTGTCGAGCGGGTTCATGGCCTCACCCCCGCTTTCGAGCACAACCTGAACACTCTCTTTCTTTTC
>CAIXCO010000261.1 GCA_903917955.1 uncultured Chlorobiaceae bacterium
CACTCGCCCGGATGGAAGGTCAAGATAGATGGTGTTTTCGGGATCAAGTGCTGGCGCGGCAGAAAGCCTCAAGGGAAGCAGGGCGACCAAAAGGCCTAAAAAAAGGAGAACAATTCGAAACGGTTTGTTCAGCATGGAGTAGTGGTTACGATTGGAGGAATATGTTTTTGAAGTATAACAAGAATAAAGAGAGAAGCAATGGGGAATTGCGGGCGGGTGTTGATTCTGGTCGAAGGTTTTCAAGGCTTTACCGGCAAAAATTATTATCATGTCGCAAAAGTTTTTGCAGAAAAATTTTAACAAAGGAACACTATGAGTGATTTACCAAACTGTCCAAAATGTAACTCGGAATACACCTACGAAGTTGGGGCTCTCTTGACCTGCCCTGAGTGCGCTCATGAATGGAGCAGCTCGCCGGTTCCCGTATCAGGCAAAGTCCGTGTCTGGAAGGATGCGAATGGTACCCTTTTGCAGGATGGTGATTCGGTGACGGTGATCAAGGATCTCAAGGTCAAGGGCTCGTCTTCGGCGCTCAAGGGCGGTACGAAGGTGCGCAACATTCGCCTCGTCGACGGCGACCATAACATCGATTGCAAGATCGAGGGGTTTGGAGCGATGCAATTGAAGTCGGAATTTGTCAAGAAGGCCTGATCAAAAAAGTTCTCCTCTTGTTGTGGGATAAAGAATACCGCATTTGCGGGATTTCCTGAAAGTAAAAGCTGTTGGATATTGTCGTTCAGAAAAATCGGACACAATGATTTCAACAGGAGTTCCTCATGAGCGAGAACGACACACCACTCAAAGCTGTTTCAAACCGGGGTAAAGAGTCCTACGGTTTGAAATCGGCGACACTTTCACCACAGAATACTCACTTGAAAACCGGATTGCTATTCTTGAAGAGGGGAGCGGCGCTCTTGCGGTAGCATCGGGAGCTGCGGCTTGCCGGAGTAAAGCCTGAGCAGATCCGTTTTTCAGTCGGGACAGAGCATGTTGATGATCTGTTTTGGGATATGGCGCAGGCTTTTGAAGTATCGGCTTTGTGATAATGGTGAGATAGCTTTTTTATGGTATGCAATATGCCATTTTAACGGGATTTACAAAGTGCTCGTTATTGTCGATTTTAATTACGTGAGATCGTATCAAAACTTTGTATTGATAGAACCATTAAGAATAATCGTTGTCATGATATTATCTGTTATGTCACATTCCTCTCTTTTTTGTTGTTGCAGGCAAGTGCATACAGTTATAAAAGTTTTTGGTGCCATGTAGTGCTTGATTATAAGAAATATGTAATCAAAAAAGCCGATTCTTGCTGTCAGAGAATCGGCTTTTTTCTTGGAAGGTTCAAATCACATTTAAATTCGAGTAGGGGAAAAATGAGAGGTATCGCACAAGGTTATTTGGCGAACGATAATCGTCCGGTAAAGCTTGCCATCAAGAATCTTGTTGTGGGTTACCTTGACAAGCAGAGTGGCCATACCCTGGTAGCGGTCGATAGGGTGAGTCTTGACATTCGTGAAGGTGAATTTGTGACTATTGTGGGGCTATCGGGTTGCGGCAAGTCTACCTTTCTCAATGCCATTGCCGGTCTGGTCAAACACCAGCATGGTGAAATCAGGGTCAATGACCGAATTGTAAACGGACCGGGAACGGATCGGGCTGTTGTGTTTCAGAAAGCATCACTCTTGCCCTGGCGGAAGGTTGGCCGAAATATCACCTATGGACTGGAACTGAGCGGCATGAAGCTGGCCGAAGCAAGAGAAAAGGCCAGCTATTATGTGAATTTGATCCGACTCAACGGATTTGAAAACCATTATCCACACCAGTTGTCGGGCGGAATGCAGCAGCGAGTGAACCTCGCACGCGCATTGGCCTGCGACCCGGAGGTGCTGCTGCTGGACGAACCGTTTGCTGCGCTGGACGCCATTACCCGTGAACTGATGCAGAACGAGCTTCTCGAACTGTGCGAAAAGGTGGGCAAAACCGTCGTGATGGTCACGCATCAGATTGACGAAGCGGTGCTTCTTTCCGATCGCGTCATCATTTTTTCTGCTCGTCCGGCTTATGTACTCGATGATATTTCAATTCCTATTCCGCGCCCCCGCAAGGGTCATATCAAGGATTCGGAAGAGTTCCGGGAGCTGGTAAGCACAATATGGAGAGTCATTGAGGGTAACGCAAATATTGGGGGTGGTATATGAGGCATCTGACGGTATTTCCAAAATCAACGGTGGCAAAAAGGGAGAAGATTCTCAACCTTCTGTTGGGGTCAAGTGTCATCGTTCTTTTTCTTGTTGGCTGGGAACTTCTTTTTCAGTTAAAAATAGTCAATCCGCTCTTTATCAGCGCACCTTCCCGGGTAGTTCTTGCTGAAATAGCAATGATCAAGGATGGCTCTCTGCTCAAAAATTTGACAGTGAGTGCCAAAGAATTTCTTCTTGGATATGGTGCAGCCGTTCTTATCGGCTTTCCCTTTGGCATCATTTTAGGATGGTTCAAACTTGTCAGAGGCTCTTTCGGACCATTTATTGCAGCGCTGCAGGCGACCCCGCGTGTAGCGCTGATGCCACTGTTCATCATCTGGTTTGGACTTGGTATTACCTCCAAGATTGTGGTCGTCCTGATGAGCGCCATTTTTCCGCTGATTGTCAATCTTAGGGTTGCCATGACAACTATTGATGCAGACCTTGTCCATGTTGCCCGTGCCTACGGAGCTTCCCGCTGGCAAATATTCCACAGTATAGCTTTCCCGACCTCCTTGCCGTTTTTGATGACTGGTTTGCGACTGGCCGCAGGTCGGGGACTTTTGGGGGTCATTGTGGCAGAGGTGTTCGGGGGAGCTGAAGGTATCGGTTACATGATTCAGTATGCCGGTTCCACCTTTCAGACCGACAAGGTCTTCGCCGGTGTGCTGGTTGTGGCGGTAAGCGGGATAACGCTTGATTTTTCGCTTGACCGGCTTGGACGCCATTTTGACCGATGGCGTGGCGAAGTTCCTGTGCATTGAAATCATAACAAAAAATAATAAATGGACTTAACATTATGCTCATACTGAACAGAATAAAAATACTTTCCCTGTTTTTGCTTGCCTGGCTGGTGACCGGTTGCGCCAGTAAAGCTGAAACAGCAGCCGTGCAAGGCGAAAAGCCCAAAACCCTCATCAGGTTTGCTACAACGGCGGGCAATCTTCCCCTGAACTTCGGCATAAAGAAGGGTTACTTCCGTGAAGAGGGGATTGACCTGAAGATTGTAACGATTTCGGGCGGCCCTGCCAGTGTTACGGCGGCAGCATCCGGCGAAGCCGACTTTGGCGGCATGGGCTCTCCCATTCTTGTGGGAATTGCGGCTGGAGTGCCGATCACGATTGTCGCCTCGCCACCACATTCAGGAGAGAATTTTGTTTTGATAGCAAAACCGCAATACAAGAGCTTTGCGGAGTTGAAAGGAAAAGTGGTCAGTCCCGGCAATGTCGGGGGAGGCTCCAGTGATGCATTTGTCATGATTGCCAAAGCCAAGGGGTTCAAAAGTTCAGATTTTCAGTTGATGAATGCCGGCCCCAGTGCGAACTCTCTTGCTGCCCTGCAGGCGGGCAGGGTTGAGGCAATCATTGCCGGGGAGGTTGTCGGGGTGAAAGCAGAGTTGGAGGGATTCGGCAAGATACTGGAACGGGCTGTCGATTATTTTGGTCATTATCAGCACTCGTTCATCTTTGCGACGAACAGCTTTATCAAGGAAAAACCGGAAGCAGTCAGAGGATTTCTTGCAGCCTATCGCAAAACGCTGGAGTATATCAAGGCTCATCCGGATGAGGCTATCCAATTTGCTGTAAAAGAGTTGCAGCAGGATGAGAAGCCCTATACAAAGGTCTACCAAAAAGAGATTCCTCAGTGGGATACGACTGGCCGGGTTGATTTTGTTGGAACCGATAATGCCATTAAAATCCTGAAAGAACTGGGTGATATCAATCCAGACGTTCAGATTACTGCCCGCCAGATTGTTGATGAGCAGTTTCTCACGAAGTCAGTCATTAAACAGTAACCTTCATGTCAGGATTTGTGATTGTTGGTTCATATATGAGGCGGAATTGGGTTGTCTATGCAACGGGTATCAGCCTCGTTGCTGCCGGCAGCCTCTTTGCAGCACAGATTCCGCGTTTGCTCGGACAAGTTACCGACAGTTTACGGAATGGTACGCTGGGTACGTCGGAGATCGTCGGTTATGTCTGGTTGATTGTCGCGATCGGTGTGGTGCGGGTTTCCGCAGCCTGGTGCGGGCGCATTCTTGTCCATCGCAAGGGGCGTCAACTGACCTATCGGCTTCGCAAAGATTTATTTGAAAAATGGGGCACTCTTTCTCCCTCTTATTATCATCGTCACAGTGTAGGTGACATGATTTCCCATGCCTTGAGTGACGTGGAGGTTGTGCGAGAGCTGGTTTCTCAGGGCATTAATCAGGGAGCCAGCGGTTTTGCCATGCTGATTGGTGCTACATGGCTTATGGCCGTGCATGTGGACTGGCGACTGACGCTCGCCGGTCTCGGGCCTCTATTGTTTATTCCGTTGCTGGTAAAATTGCTTGGCCCCCGCATCCGGGTACAGTCACAGCGTTCACAGGAAGCTCTTGGAGCCATGGCCCAGACGACAGAAGAGGTTATTGGAGGTATTCGTGCTGTGAAGGCGTTTGGTACGGAGCATGTCGTGATCAGTCGTTTTGAGCAGAGGGTGGATGCCATCGTCGAAGAGAAGATGCGTCTTGTTCGTCTCTCTGCGTTGTTTGGCTCTCTGGTGCCGTTGATGGTCAATCTTGGTTTTATCTCCGTTCTTGGTTATGGAGGGTATCTGGTGACCCTGAAGGTGATCTCTCTTGGAGATTTTGTTGCCTTTACCCTTTACGTGGCCATGTTGCGCCAGCCACTGGAACAGATGGGTAATGTGCTCAACGTTGTTCAGCGTTCAACTGCTTCCCTGAACAGGATTGACACGCTGCTTCATGTTGTGCCCGAAGTGCTCGACAAAAAGGGGCCACTGCTGGATCGTCCGCTTAAAGGGGCTCTTAGGGTAAAGGAACTTAGCTTCCGTTATTCAGGAAGTGAGCGGAATGTGCTGAACAATATCTCCTTCTCGGTCGAGCCGGGCCAAACCATTGGCATTATTGGAGCCATGGGAAGTGGAAAGTCCACTCTGGCAGACCTGCTTTTAAGGATGTACGAGCCTCCAGAGGGGACTGTTTTTATTGATGGAGAGGATATCCTGCACTATCCGCTTGCTCGCCTGCGAGAGGGGATTGCCTATGTACCACAGGATGGCTTTCTGTTTTCAACGACGGTGCTGGAGAATATCGGGTTTTCTGACGAATATCCTGATCAAGAGCGGGCTAAAAGTTGTGCAGTAATTACTGCTGTTCATGATAATATCATCGCTTTTCCCGAGAAGTATGATACCGAGATTGGTGAAAGGGGTGTCCGCCTCTCTGGCGGCCAGAAACAGCGGATAGCAATTGCGCGAATGATTTACAAAGATGCTCCTTTTCAGATTATGGATGACTCTTTGAGCGCGGTTGATACCACTACCGAGCGCCTGATTCTGCACAATTTGCGAGAATTGTCAAGGTCGCGTTCCGGCTCGCAAAAGGGTGCGCTCAAGGCGACAATTATCATCTCTCACCGGTTGAGCGCGGTTCAGTATGCCGATGAAATAGTGGTGCTTGAAGAGGGTCGAATTGTTGAACGAGGCAATCATGCATCATTGATCTCTCTGGGCGGGATATATGCTGAACAGTGGTTCATGCAGGCAGGAGAGCCTGAAGAGAGTGACACGGATGGAGCTGATACTGAAAGAGGAAGAGAGGCATCTCATCTTAATCTTGATGTTGAGATGGAGGCTTTGGAAGCAGGTCGTCTGGAGGAGGCATCATGAACAAACAATCATCAACACGGGGGACGTTTGCTGCGATTTTCCCTTACATAAAATTGCATCGAACCAGGCTGGCACTTGTTTTTGCTCTGGTGATTACCGTTGTGGTTATTGATCTGATACAGCCGTTGCTGGTCAAGGAGGCCATCGACCGTTATGTGACGGTCTCCAAGCCTGATTCTGGAGCGGTGGTACGAATGGCTTTAGCCTATATGGGACTGGTGCTGCTCGCTTTTGGTTTGACCTATTATCAGGATATTTTGTTGCAGCGGATAGGGTTGTCGATTGTGCGCTCTATCCGCATAGACCTCTTCCGCCACATTCAGCGGCTGGCATTGCGTTACTTCGATCAAAACAGTGCTGGTCGTATTATCACCAATGTGGTCAGCGATACCGAAGCGCTCAACAATTTCTTTACCCAGTTTTTGGCCACTACGCTCAGAGGTGCTTTCACGCTGGTGCTGATCATGTTCTTTATGCTTCGCTTGAATGTAACCATAGCGCTCAACTGTTTTTTGCTTGTGCCATTGGTTGTCGTGCTGGCACTCTTTTTTCAGAGGAAAATTCGGTCGGTCAATACCGAGGTTCGGCATCGGCTGGGCGTCCTTATCGGATTTTTAGCCGAGAATCTCAGTGGCATGCCCATTGTGCAGATTTTTCATCAGGAAGCAAAGCAGCAGAGGCGTCTTGACGAGCGGAACAAGGCTTTGCTGCAATCGACTATTCTGGAAAATCAGTTGTTCCTGCTCTTTTTCAATATCACCGAACTTTTGGGAGACCTTGCTATTGCGGCTCTGGTCTGGTATGGTGGTAGAGGGGTGCTTGAGGGAACCATCTCTTTTGGTGTTTTGTATGCTTTTGTGGGGTACATCCGGCGTTTTTTTCAGCCGATCAATACGATTTCGCAGCAGATGAATACGTTGCAGTCCTCTATCGTGGCCACGGAGCGTATCACTCGAACCTTGCAGGAAGTGCCTGATATCCAAGAGCTTGCCTGTGCACAAGCGCCGACGGTTGCCGGAAAGATTGAGCTGGATAATGTCTCTCTGGCTTATCGTTCGGGACACCCTGTGCTGCAAAACATTCACCTGACCATTCAGCCCGGAGAGCGTGTCGGGTTTGTTGGAGCAACCGGGGCAGGCAAGAGCTCTATCATGAACCTGGTGACAAGGTTCTACGATGTAACGTCAGGTGCCGTGATTATTGACGGTAAAGATGTTCGAGAGTGGCCATTGGATG
>CAIXCO010000262.1 GCA_903917955.1 uncultured Chlorobiaceae bacterium
ACATTCGCCATGTTCGACAACACAATCCCTTTAGCGAGCAGTGGCTTTACCAGCAACAAGATGGAGAGCGCACCAAGGTAGCCCATGGCAAAACCGTAGCCGGAGAGCCTGCCGACACTCTTGTCGGAAGCAAGCTCCTTGAGATAGGCGTCATAGAAAACCAGCCCACCCTCAAAGCCCATATTGGCAAGAAGAAACAACAGCACCGCTGCCACGGCCATGCCAGGGCCCGAAAAGGAGAGCAGGGCTGTAGCAATAACAGAGGTGATGGTAAAGGCAAAGAGAAAGCGCTTTCGTTTTCCCGAATAGTCGGCGGCAGCTCCAAGAACCGGCGAGATGAGGGCTACGAGCAGCATCGAAAGACTGATGCTGAAACCCCACAGGGCGTCGCCCCAAGGCTCGCCCGCGCAGATCACATTCTTGAAAAAGAGGGGAAAAACAAAGGTGACCATCATCACGCTGAAGGAAGTGTTGGCAAAATCAAACAGCAGCCATGAAAACACTTTAGATTTCTGCGTCACAGTAGTCCCCAAATTTTAACTCGTGCGTGGTTACACTCCGGCAATATGCTGGAACAGTGATTCAAAAAGCGCTCGTCCATCAAGAGAGCCGAGACTCTTTTCACTCGCCCGTTCGGGATGGGGCATCAAACCAAGCACATTACCCTGACGGTTGATAATTCCGGCAATGTTCCGCAAGGAGCCGTTCGGATTGGATTCATCACTCACCCGGCCCTCTGCGTCACTGTATTTGAAAACAATCTGATTGTGCTCCTGAAGGCTTTCGATCACTTCCGGCGGAGCAAAGTAGTTGCCCTGACCATGCGCAATGGGAATGGTGAGGAGTTGATCCTGCTGGTACCGGCTTGTAAAGATGGTTGAGCAGTTCACCGTTTTGAGGGTGGTCTGGCAGCAGAGAAACTTTTTATCACGGTTCTTCGAAAGGGCACCTTCGAGCAGACCGCTCTCAAGCAGCACCTGAAATCCGTTGCAGATGCCCAGCACCGGAAAGCCTTTGCGGGCAAACTCGATCACCTCCTGCATGATGGGAGAGAAACGGGCAATTGAGCCTGCCCGGAGGTAGTCGCCATAAGAAAAACCGCCAGGCAGAATGATTGCCTTTACCCCCTGGAGATCATGGTCGTTATGCCAGAGCATACGCGGTTTGACACCATTAAAAGAACCAACAGCATACTCCGTATCATGATCACAGTTTGAACCTGGAAAAACAACGACCCCTACAGTTACATCAGCCATAATTAAGAATGCTATTTAATTGACGTGTTCCAGCTCAAAGGAGTAATTCTCCATAACCGGATTCGACAAGAGTTTTTGAGAGATTTCGTTGCAGATACGTTCTGCCTCCTGCAACGCCTCTTCGTTGATGGTCACCTCGATATATTTGCCGATTCTTGCAGATTCTACGGTGTGGTAACCGAGATTTTTCAGGGCGTGCTCGACCGCCTTGCCCTGAACATCAAGAATGGACTGGCGCAGGGTAACCTTTATTTTTGCTGTATAGGGCATTATCATGCGTATGGTTGAATGAAAAAAATCAGGTCTGCCACTG
>CAIXCO010000263.1 GCA_903917955.1 uncultured Chlorobiaceae bacterium
CCCGGAAGCAGGGTGGCAAAGCTCCAGTGTTCAGATCAAGTTTTTGCAAGCCGGCATTCGCAACAAAAAGGTACCTCAGTACTACTTTGCCGTTAAAACCCTGCTCTCACTGGTGCTACCGGTGGCGCTGGCTTTGTTTTTACATTTCACCCAGCCCCAGATACCCTTCGCTCGTGCCATGATTCTGGTGCTTGTCACAGCCGCAGCAGGCTACTACTTGCCCGAAATACTGCTGCACTTCATCAAAAAAAAACGTATTGAACGCATGCGCAACAGCCTGCCCGACATGATCGACCTCATAGTCATCTGCACTGAGTCGGGCATGAGCATCGACGCCGCCATTGCCCAGATATCTCACGAAATGGCCCGCACCAACCCAGACCTGGCTCAAGAGTTTTCCCTCTCGGCCCTCGAAATGCGCGCTGGCTCTACTCGCATCGAAGCTTTGCATAACATGGCACTGCGCTCACGCCTCGAAGATCTGGAAGACCTCGTCTCCGTGCTGATACAGGCCGAAAAATTTGGCACCAGCCTGGCCGCATCGTTGCGCGTGCAGTCAGACATGATGCGCACACGTCGCTCCCAACGCGCTGAAGAGCTTGCTGCCAAAATCCCCGTCAAAATGCTGCTGCCGCTTATCTTGTTTATTTTTCCTACGCTCTTGATGGTGCTGCTTGGGCCAGCAGTCATTCAGATGATTCAATCCTTTTCCACCTTGCCATGAGCCTCAGTTGCATGTTTCGTCTCCTGTGGGCACACTGGCTATGGTGGTTAGCCGGTGCGTGGGTGGGCCTGTGGCTAGTACCCTTGGCCCGTATTATTCCGCGCAAGGTGTTGCAGTGTGCCAATGCCCCCTCGGACGCATGGCAGGGCCCCGGTGGCGGCCTGGAGCAGCCCATTCCGCTGGCTCGACGCCTATGGGTGCCGATGGTCAATGCCAGCTTGTGGGCATATCTGGCCAGCACCGCCAGCCACCCGGTATTCTGGGCCGCGCTACTCTGGGCCAGTTTGGCAAGTACTCTGCTCTTACTCGCCCTCATTGACTGGGACACCACTCTGTTGCCAGACTGGGTTGTCTTGCCGCTGGGGGTAGCGGGTCTGGCCAGCAGTTATGCCGGGTTTACTCCGCACAGCCTGTTCGTTAGTGCAGCATCTGCCATCATGGTGCTGGGCCTGTTTGGAGGGCTTGCCTTGGTGTTTAAGCGCATCAAAGGCGAAAGTGGTATCGGTGGTGGTGATCTCAAACTTCTGGCCGCACTCGCCACTTGGTGGGGCGTTATCGGCGTGCTTTACGTCGTGTTGTGTGCCAGTGTGGTTACTGTGGTCTGGTCTTTGGTGTGGAGCCGCTTCAGAGGCCTTGGCCGCCAGGTCGAATGGCCATTTGGTCCCGCCATTGTGGTGGCTGCGCTGGCATGGGGCTTACTGGCAGCTTCTTCCTCTTCCAAGCTTGACGCAGATGCTTGCCGTGGCCGCCGTAGCACAGTGCTTCCTATTGTCCCGGAAAATATGATATACAAACTCAATGATCTAAAAACTCTTGGAAATAGCTTGAATATATGAGCAAAATGAAGTTGGATTTCTCTGCCAATAGCGACAACGGATATCATCCTTTTTTTATAGTTATGGTAATATTAATTTTTCATGTTACCATGTTCATCGTTAATCGTGAGCCAATTCTACATCAAATCACTATAAGGGATTTTGATGGTTACTGGCATCTCTTGAGAGTTGAAAATTTATATAATTCCGGCAACATTTACGATACTGCTTTGCTGCGCAGTAATGCTCCATACGGCGAAAGCCTTCACTGGACAAGATCTTTTGATTTAATATTATATGCTGGTGCATACCTGGGTTCCTTTTTTGTTGATTTTAAAGTTGCACTCTTCTGGTGGGCTATTTTTGTTAACCCGGTTTTGCATGTGTTGTCGTTTCTCATCCTTTATTGGGGCTTACGTGATTTGATTGGAAATATATATGCCTCTTTTTTCGGAGTCATGTTGCCGTTTCAATTATGTCTGGATTCTATTTTTAATATAGGAGTGCCTGATCATCACGGTAGTCTTGTTTTTGTTTTTTCGTTCTTTATAGCTCTGACGATCAAGTCGATTTTGAGTGGAAATCTGAAGTTATTTTCCATCTGTGGCATCGCAGGTGGTATAGCAATTTGGTTTGGCATTGAAAGTATTGTAGTGGTTCTGATAGCCCTTTCTCTCTTTGGTTTTGCATGGGTGCTTGAAGGCAAGACTTCTCAAAGAGAGAATTTCCTGTTTTCTTTTTTCCTATTGTCCTCAACTTTTTTAACAATGTTTATTGATGTAAAATTCAATGAACTCTTGAATATTGTATACGATCGTCGTTCCATAGTTCATGTTTTTTTATGGCTCACTACGACGGTTTTTTGGTTACTTGTCGCTCTTGTGAGCAAATACAGCAACGTTTTTGAAAAAAAAAATGGTCGAATCATTGCGGCAATAATTGGAGCTACTGCTTGCATTTTACTGATGCACACGCTCTTTCCGCTTTTTTTTAAAAATCCTCTTTCTGACGTAAACCCTGCAGTCAAATTAATCTATTTGAATGAAACGACAGAGTTCACTGGATTGTTCAATTTACCGAAATCAGCTCTTGCATATTGGGCAATAACGCTTCCGGGAGTACCTCTTGGTATTTATTTTGCATGGCGTAGTTTAGCTAAAGAAAGGCAAGCGTGGATATTTATAACGCTTATCAACATCGTTTTTATTATGATGTCAGTATTGACCTTCCGCATGATTACATACGCGACATTATGCGCTCTCATACCTATCTCTTATGCCATCTATCTCCCCTTTGTTTCTATCACTCAAAATTTTCGTCAGCCATATACTGTTATAGCCAGGGCTGCATTAATTGTAACTTGCTGTATTTTTTTTCTATTGCCTGCCATAGCTTTTCACTCTGAAAATGATAAAATGATATTAGGTGACAGTAAATTTTTGTCCCAAATTTGTCAGTATCTTAATGAAGATCCATTTTTCAAAAATAAACCTCGGCGAATACTTACGAGTATCTATCTGGGCCCGTTACTCCTTTACAAAACTCCGCATGAAGTGATCGGTACACCATCACATCGCAACGTTTCCGGCATACTCGATACTTATTATGTCATGAATGCACTAAGGGAGGAGGAGGCTTCTATGATTATTCATCGCAGAGGTATACAAGTAATAGTGATAGGCAGTCCAGAGTATGGGATTGGTGATTTTTTTATCCGTACCATTAAAAAGAGTCAAGATTCAGGTGAAATTTTTCACCACCAGCTTTGGAAAGGAAAGATCCCTGCATGGCTTCAAATGTATGCAGTCCCGAAATCTCTTGAAGGCAAAATCAAAGTATTCAAGGTTGTAGGCTAACACTGAGCCAATTCTTTAAAAGAAAAATTATACAATGGATCAGAAACCTAAAATTTTGATTTTTATAGTAGCTTACAATGCAGAAAGGACAATTAAAGACGTCCTGATGCGTATCCCTTCTGATCTTTTCGACGAATATGAGACCGAAGTGTTGATTATAGACGATAAATCATCTGACGATACGGTATCACACTGTTTTTCGGCAATAAAGAGTGACCAAATCAAATTCAAGACCCATGTTTTGGTAAACCCGGAAAATCAGGGATATGGTGGAAATCAGAAGATAGGCTACCAATTCGCTATTGAGCGAGATTTCGACTGCGTTGCACTGCTTCACGGTGATGGTCAATATGATCCGGAATGTTTGCAGGATCTCATAGCACCTGTTGTAAAGAATGAAGCAGAAGCTGTCTTTGGATCCAGAATGCTGACACCTTTCGGGGCGCTGAAAGGAGGTATGCCTCTCTATAAATTTGCTGGTAACAAAATGTTGACTTTTTTTCAGAATAGCATGTTAAAAAGCTCTCTAAGCGAATTTCACTCTGGTTACAGGGTCTACTCTGTGCATGCTTTGAAGCAAATTCCTTTTCATTTAAATTCGTCAAATTTTCATTTTGATACCGAAATAATAATCCAATTACTTTTTTTTGGATTCCGTATTGCAGAACGCCCTATACCAACATATTATGGTGATGAAATTTGCTATGTGAATGGGCTCAGGTATGCTTTGGATGTCGTTATTGCAACAAGTAAAGCAAGAGTGCAGCACCTTGGTCTCTTTTACGAACGCAAATTTGATATTGTTCACCGGAATACTTGCCGCGAGCAGTATGAGACCAAACTGGATATAGACAGTCCATCTCGACGCACACTAAAAAGAATCCCCGACGGTTCTAAAGTTCTTGAATTTGGCTGCGGATCGGGGGCTCTTTTGAAAGAGCTAAGCAACAAATCCTGTAGCGTATGTGGCGTGGATCGATTCTCCCCTAAAGAGGAAGAGAAAGTTACTTTTCCTTTCTACCAGTGTGACCTTAATTATGAAGAGTTACCAACAGATCCTGGCGTTTATGAGTATATACTTATGCATGATGTGCTTGAACACCTTGCTAAACCAGAGATCTTTCTTGAAAAAATTTATCTCGCTTGCCAGTTTTCTCCTGATTCAAGGATCATTGCCAGCACGGGAAATATTGCCTTCTTCCCGATAAGAGTGTCGCTTCTTTTTGGCCAGTTTAACTACGGCAAGAGAGGGATTTTAGATATGACGCATACTCGTTTATTCACTTTCAAAACTTTCAAAAGACTCTTTGAACAAGCAGGTTTTGACGTCATACGTATGGAAGGTGTTCCAGCTCCCATTACACTTGCGTTAGGTGATAATCATATCTCTGGCTGGATTACAGCAGTAAACAGGTGGCTGATCTCTCTGAGTCGTTCTCTTTTTTCATATCAGATTTATTTGGTAGCTAAACCTAAACGCTCACTAATGCTTTTACTGAAAGATGCAAGAGAAAAAGGGCATGAATTTTCTTCATACCTAAAAACTGATGAGTTCTGAAGAGTGTATGCCCTTCAGTTTTCAAAGTTTCAGTGCCCCGGAATATCTTTTTTGTTGTCTCTATTGTTTTGGCGACATTGTTGTTTCAGATGCAGAGGTCTGCATTGTAAGGTTTTTTGACATCAACTGGAGCTGGTGTAATAATAATTGGTAATGAATTGAATGCAGAAGATGTTGGCAGACAGTGTGGTGGTGCTTGATTTTGAGACGACGGGCTTGTCGCCGGAGTATGGTGACCGGGCAATCGAGATTGGTGCGGTGCTTCTGGAGCACGGGGTGATTGTTGATCGCTTTCAAAAGCTGATGAATCCCGGTTTCCGCATCAGCCGGTTTATCGAGGGTTATACCGGCATCACCAATGAGATGCTTAAAGGTCAGCCTTGCTGTGAAGAGGTGATGGCTGAGTTTTCGGAGTTTATAGCCGGTCATAATATTGTCGCGCACAATGTGTCATTCGACAAGCGTTTTCTGGATTTCGAGCTGAAACGGGCGAAACGGGTCTATGCAGGCGCCTGTTGCTGCTCGCTGCTTGTGTCAAGAAGGATGTATCAGGATGCTGCAAACCATAAGTTGCAGACACTGGTGGCACATTTGGGCCTCCCTGAGGCAGGTACGTTTCACCGCGCACTGGCAGATGCCGAGATGACCGCGCATTTGTGGATAGCAATGATCGACCGGATTCGTCAGCAATACGGAATTTCGATGATTTTCTTTGACCAACTGAGTGAACTCTCAAAAGTTGACAAGCTCTATGCTCACCGATATCTTACCTCCCTGGCCGATGGATGTTAGATGGCTTGATGGCCCGGTTGAGGTTTTGGTACGGTGCAGATTTTCGAGAGAAACATCCTGAAAACTTTTTCTGTTATAATGCCATGGAGATGACCTTGCTGTTGTGGATAGTCGCTGCGATCCTTGTTGTTATCGGTTTCGCCGGGCTGGTGTTACCCGCTTTGCCAGGTATTATACTGATTTTTTCCGGTCTTGTGGTTGCGGCGGGGGCAGAGAATTTCGTCCATGTCGGGTGGAAGACAATAACCGTTCTCGCGCTGCTCGCACTTTTTGCCTGGCTGATTGATCTGCTTTCCGGAGTGTTCGGCGCAAAAAAATTCGGTGCAAGCAGATATGCGCTCATCGGTGCGTCAATTGGAGCTGTTTGCGGAATTTTTTTTGGCATTCCTGGAATCGTTGCCGGCCCCTTTCTTGGAGCGCTGCTTGGCGAGTTGATTGCCCGTCGGGATCTCAAAGATGCCGGTCTTGCTGCAATCGGTACATGGATAGGGCTTCTTGCCGGTTCGGCCATAAAAATCGCCATAGCGTTTATCATGCTTGGCCTTTTTATTCTGATCCGTTTTTTGTGACTTTCGCCTATAGAAATGGCATGATTGAGGTTGCAAAAATTGTCGATTAATCCAGAGTGGTGCCTCTGCGACCGCTGCGAAGCGAAGTTGCGCACCAGGTGTCGGTATCATTTCCTGAAAAATTAGCTATATAATAACGTGTTACAGTAATATATTGTGGCGTCGCCATGGTAGGCGAATGAAACATTCAACCATTTTTAAGGGAGAAAAAAAGATGCAAACTATCTATACGGACGGAATTGCCAACATCACACTGATCGATGGTATTATCCGTCTTGATCTTGTCAATATCACACAAATCGAAAACGACAAAGCCAATATCCGCCCTGTTGGCGCACTGGCCCTTTCACTGCCTGCGCTGCTTCGTACCCACGAGCAAATTACACAGGCGATCAACAAGATGGTCGAAGATGGCATTCTGAAGAAGGATGATGCTCGTCCGGCTGTTACGGATGGTAACCATTCCTGAACAAGAGAGTTCCCCGCGATACCATTCTGAAACCAGTACTATCATTTTGCCTTTGCAGCGAAAGTGGTCGTGCTGGTTTTTTCTTTTCCTCATTGTAGTCGCAAACCGTTGTGACCAATTCGACAGCACTGAGCAACATAGCCAATACTATTGATGCTATTGCCGTTGCTGCAGCTCTGGTAAACACCAGAATTGAGACGGTCTCGACAACGGCTACCGCTGCGGCGCAATCGGGAGGATCGATTGATGCACTTAACAGTATCACCCGGATTGTCAGCGCCCAGCTTGTGGCACAGGATAGTGCGAGCCAGGCATTTGCGGCGGTATCGCAGAACAACAACGCCCTTGTTACCTTGACGTCGGGCAACGTTGATCAGCAAATCACAACAGCAACGTCGAGTGTCGGCACCATATTTATAAACCATCTTCCGACGGGTGCCGTGACTATAACCGGTACAACAATTTTTGGCGAAAGGCTGGTGGCAGGCAATAGCCTTCATGATGTCGATGGTCTCGGTACAATCAGTTACCAGTGGCAGGCTGCTGGCGTGGATATCAGCGGCGCTGTTAGTGATAGCTATATTCTTACGGCATTGAGTATTGGCAAGGTGATTACGGTGAAGGCAGCTTATATTGATGGTGTGGGAACTCATGAGAGTGCCATCAGTTCGGCTACGGCGGCGGTTGCCAATGTACCAAGCGTGGATACAACAGCGCCAACCGTGGTCACCGTTACCCCGACGGATCACTACCGCAGCAGGAGCGGCTGACAACATTGTGCTGAACTTCAGTGAAGCGGTAGAGAAGGGGAGTGGCACAATCGTGATCCACAGCGGTTCTGCCGATGGTGCGGTGGTGGAGAGCTACGATGTGCAGACGAGCCCGAACCTCACCATTTCCGGAACTATGCTGACGGTTAATCCGACAAACGATTTGGTGAAAGGAAGCCACTACTTTGTGACGTTTGGCGCTGGATCGGTCAATGATTCTGCCGGGAACCACTTTGCCGGGTCAACCTATGACTTTACGGTAGCCGATCCCTATGCCAACAGCGAGAGTCACAGCTCAAGCACTGGCACAGTATTGGCGGGTCTTGGAGCGCTTGGACTTCTTGCCTGGGTGATTTTTTAACTTGTGAGCGGAGCCGGGCTGCAGGCGTTGTGCCTTTGCCCGGCTTTTTTCAATGTAGCTTACGCCGGTGTTGTTGCCGCACTCTTCGGCAGTGCCGCCTTCAGGGTGAAGAGGTGGTAGTTCATGCTATCCTGCAGTGCATGGAGGCTTGCTTCAATAATGTTGGTCGAGACACCCACCGTGCCCCAGGTGTAGTGGCCGTTGCTCGATTCAATGAGTACCCGCACCTTGGCGCTGGTTCCCCGTTTCTCTTCGAGTACCCGCACCTTGTAGTCAACCAGCTTGATGCTTTTGATTTCGGGGTAAAAGTGGATCAGTGCCTTGCGAAGCGCCTTGTCGAGGGCGTTGACCGGGCCGTCACCATCGGCGGCGATATGCTCAATCTCCTCTCCAACCTTGACCTTGAGTACCGCCTGATCAACGTTTTTGGCATTCTTGCCCGACTCGATATGCACCTTGGTTTCAACCACTTCAAAGAAGGGGGTGAAGTTGCCAAGCTCCTTGTGCAGGAGCAGCTCAAATGAGGCTTCGGCTCCGTCAAACTGGTATCCTTCGTGTTCAAGCTCTTTGATGTGGTGGACAATATTCTTAAAGAGCTCGCTTTTTTCCGGCAGGGTAATGCCAAGTTCATGAGCCTTGTAGCGGATGTTGCTCTGGCCGGCAAGTTCAGACACGAGCACCCGCTGGCGGTTTCCTACCTGTGCGGGGTCGATGTGCTCGTAGAGAGAACTCTCTTTCATCACGGCGCTGACGTGGATGCCGCCCTTGTGGGCAAAGGCCGATTTCCCGACAAAGGGTGCCCGGGTGTTTGATGGCATATTCAGAATCTCGTAGACGAACTTCGAGAGTGAGGTGAGCGGTGTGAGATGCTCAACAAAGGTGAATGAGCGTTGCAGCTTCAGCATGACGTTGGGAATAATGCTGATCAGGTTGGCGTTGCCGCACCGTTCGCCGATACCATTGATGGTTCCCTGGATGTGGGTTGCACCGGCTATGACAGCGGCGATGGAGTTTGCCACGGCCAGGTCGCCGTCATTGTGGCTGTGAATACCCACGGGCACGCCGGTAACGGCGAGGACGCGGGCGACAATATCGGTCACCTCATGGGGCAGTGAGCCTCCGTTGGTGTCGCAAAGCACAATTCTTGATGCACCACCCTCAACGGCTGAAAGGAGCATTTTGAGGGCAAATTCGGGGTTGTTTTTGTAGCCGTCAAAAAAGTGTTCGGCA
>CAIXCO010000264.1 GCA_903917955.1 uncultured Chlorobiaceae bacterium
CCGGCTGAGGCGGTGACACTTCAAAAACAGCATGAAATTATCAAGGCAGCTCGCGCTTACCTCGCCCTTTACGCCGACGGGGAGTGCGACTGCCGCTTCGATGTTGTAGCAATCCAGGTGCAACGTATGGAGCAACAACACATAAGCGCGTTTGACATCGACCATTTTACGGATGCCTTCTGGAGCTGATTCCTTGCCGATAGGCGCGCATTATGACGGCATTTTTCTTATCTTGAACTTCAATTTCTATCTCACAAGTTATAGCTGATTATTATGCCGGAAGACGATATCCTTTCCCCAGTGACTACGTTGACAGAAGAGAGCTACGGAGCAAACAACATCCAGGTTCTTGATGGTATTGAGCATGTCCGCATGCGCCCTGCCATGTATATTGGCGATATCCACAGCCGTGGTTTGCACCATCTGGTCTACGAAATTGTCGACAACTCTATTGATGAAACCCTTGGCGGCTTCAACGACTATATTTTTGTCTCTCTGAATCCCGGCGGCTCAGTCACAGTCATTGACCATGGCCGGGGTATTCCTGTGGATATTCACCCGGAAAAAGGGAAATCGGCACTTGAACTGGTCATGACCGTCATTGGTGCGGGTGGCAAGTTCGACAAGGGAGCCTACAAGGTTTCCGGCGGTCTGCACGGCGTTGGTGCTTCGGTGGTCAATGCCCTTTCGGAGTGGTGCGAAGTTGAGGTTTACCGCGACGGCAAGGTCTATTTCCAGCGCTTTGAGCGGGGCGTTCCCCAGGGTGACGTCAAGGCTATCGGCACTTCCGACAAGCGCGGCACAAAAACCACCTTTCTGCCTGACCATCTGATTTTTAAGACGACCGAGTTACGCAAGGACATCATTGTCGATCGTATGCGGGAGCTGGCGTTTCTGAACAAAGAGCTGAGCATTACAGTACAGGATACCGAAGGATTCCAGGAAGTTTTTCATTACGAGGGGGGAATCAAGGCGTTTGTCCAGTTCACCGATCAGAATCGCATCAACCTGCTCAAAGAGCCGATCTACCTCTACGGCGAACGGGATACCACTATTGTTGAAATAGCACTCCAGTATAATGACAGCTATCAGGAGAATGTCTTCAGCTATGTCAACAACATCAATACGCACGAGGGTGGCACCCATGTCACCGGTTTCCGCAAGGCGCTGACAAGAACACTCAATGCTTATGCGCAGAAGAACGATTTGTTGAAAAACCTGAAACTCTCCCTGACCGGCGACGATTTCAAGGAGGGGCTGACCGCAGTTATCTCCGTCAAGGTTGCTGAACCGCAGTTTGAGGGGCAGACCAAGACCAAACTTGGAAACTCGGAGACGCAGAGTATTGTCGAGACGGTGATTAATGAGCAGCTCGCGGAGTTTGCCGAAAGCAACCCGAATGTGCTCAAGATGATCATCGAGAAGGTGAAGGGTGCGGCCATGTCGAGAGAGGCTGCTCGGAGGGCCAAGGAGTTGACCCGCAGAAAATCGGTGCTTGAGAGTTCCGGGCTTCCGGGAAAGCTTGCTGACTGTTCAATCAACGATCCGGAACATTGTGAGCTTTATATTGTTGAGGGTGATTCGGCAGGCGGCAGTGCCAAGCAGGGACGCGACCGGAGCTTTCAGGCCATCTTGCCGCTCAAGGGCAAAATCCTGAACGTCGAAAAAGCACGCCTGCACAAAATGCTTGAGAACGAGGAGATCAAGACCATCATTCTCGCCCTTGGTACAAGCTTCGGTGAAGATGAGTTTTCGGTCGAAAAGCTGCGCTATGGCAAAATCATCATCATGACCGATGCGGACGTTGACGGGGCGCACATCAGAACACTGCTGCTCACCTTCTTCTTCCGCTACATGCGTGCTCTTATTGAGGCGGGAAGGGTCTTTATTGCCCAGCCGCCGCTCTATCTGGTCAAATCAGGCAAGGATCAGCAATATGCATGGGATGACGAGGAGCGCAACAGTATTTCAGAGGGAATGAGAAAGATGCAGAAGGGGAAGGCAAACATCCATATCCAGCGGTACAAAGGTCTTGGTGAGATGAACCCTGAACAGCTCTGGAGCACGACTATGGATCCCGCTCACCGTTCACTTCTGCTGGTCAATGTGGAAAATGCCATGGAAGCTGACCAGGTATTTTCCACATTGATGGGTGACAAGGTTGAGCCACGAAGAGAGTTTATCGAAAAAAATGCCCGTTACGTCCGCCGCTTAGATGTCTGAGCTACGGACATACACTTCCTTGCGGAGCTGCTGCACCCATTGGCTGAAAATCTGCTGGGTTTTATTGTTCAGTGCCAGCTCCTCAAGGTATGCGTAATCTTTTTCAGGATCAAGGGCATGCGCCTCTTTCCGGTCGTTGAGCCTGAAGATTGCATAGAACGACTCTCCCTGCTGAGGATCTATTTTCTGAGGCTCACTGATATCGCCACTCTTCTTCAGGGTGGTGATAATCTGTTGCAGTTGAGGACGCAGGGCTGAAGGTGAAAACATCGACTTGGTCGAATTGCCGAGGAGTACCTGCCCACCAATCGCGGCAGAAGCTGGATCATCAGAATATTTTTTTGCCAAGCTGGCAAAGCTCTCCTTGCCACTCAAAACATCAGAGCGTATCGCCTCAAGCTGACGGATTGCTTCTGAAAAATCTCCAGTCTTACGGTCGAAAACAATAAGGATATGACGAACATGGATCGAAGTAAGCTCTTTGCTCAGCAACTGAATAAGATGAAATCCATAACGGGTCTCAACAATGTCAGAGATTTGACCCTCATCAAGTGCGTATGCGGCAGTCTCAAAACTCGGTATAAGCTGACCTTTCGAAACAAAACCAAGATCTCCGCCAGTCTGGGCAGAACCCGGATCCTGTGAGTACTGTTTTGCAATAGCAGCAAAATCGGCTCCACCCTTTATCTCCGCACGAATACGCTCTATCGTTGCAAGTGATTGCGCCCTGTTTTCTTGTGAAACGGGAGGGTACTTGAGAATCTGCGACAGAGAGACCTCTTCAGGGAGCTGGGGAATTTTTTCCCGATTCGCTGCGTAGTAGGCCATCACTTCCTTATAGGTGACCGTTACCCCTGCACTCTTTTTGCGACGCAGCGTATCGACCATCTGCTGATTGCGCAACTCCTGACGAATCCCCTCAAGGATACCGGCGGATGACTTTCCAAGACGACTCTCCATCTCAGCCTTTGATGCAAACTTGGTGTTCAGCTCCCGGAAGCGCTCAATTGACTGGGAGGTAACCAAATTTTCATCGATAGAGACACTATCAATTTGAGCTTTTGCAAGAATGATTTTCTGATCAATCAGCCCGTCAAGTATCGAGCGTGAAAGCCCTTTCTCTTGCGCCAATTGGGGATACTGCAGGCGAAGCATGAGTTCCCGTGTATCAATTTCCGATTTGAAAATGACCTCATTTCCAACAACAGCAACAATCCGATCAGCAACATCGGCCAAAGCTGATGCTTGCAGAGAAGAGGAGCCGACAAGAAGCAGCAACGCCACTTTTCTTAATATTTTTTTCATACCCAGGTTCCTTTCTGATGAATATTTTAAAGTTCCCTTGCCACAAATTCCCTCAAGATACCTTGCTTCCTCTCAGACGGACAGAACTTTTCGTAATGCGGAGCCAGTCATAGACGAGAGGCGCAGCAACAAAGATTGAGGAATAGGTACCAATCAGAATTCCCATAAAAACGGCAAAAGCAAAACCCCTGATTGCTGGTCCGGCAAAGATAAAGAGGACAAATACAGAGAGAAGTACCGTTCCTGAGGTAATGATGGTACGACTGAGAGTCTGGTTCATGCTTTCATTGAAAATACGCTCATACTCTGAAGGCTTCTGCCCCCGGATTCTCTCGCGGATACGGTCATAAACCACAACAGTATCGGTGATGGAGTAGCCTGCGATGGTAAGAAACGCAGCAATGATGCTCTGATCCATTTCAAGCGGCATGAAGGTAAAGAGGCCACCGAGAATACTGAAAAGCCCCAGAACGGTCAGGATATCGTGAAAAATAGCGATAACCCCTGCTGTCGCAAATTTTATTTCGAACCGGATTCCTACATAGAGAAGAATCGCAAAGAGAGAAGCGAGAAGCGCTTTTACCGCTGACCACTTCAAGTCGGAAGCAATGCTTGGCCCGACGGCGTCAATACGGACAATTTCAAGAGCATTCCCCTTGATCCGGTCGTTGAGAGCATTGGAGACAAGCGATTTCAACTGCCCCGTATCTCCCTGAAAAACCGTACTGAAGAGAAATGAGCGATCCATACCGTACTGCTTCAGGGTTCCTGAAACACCTGCGGCATCAAGCACTGAACGGATCTGGCCAACGTCAATATTTTTCTCGAACCGTATCACTACTTCGGAGCCGCCCCTGAAATCAATACCATAGTTGAGCCCTTTGACTGCGAGCGAGACCATGCCCGCAACAAGCAGAATGATGGAAAACCCGTACGCAATTTTACGATAGCGGATAAAGTTAAAGTTAGTCTTCTGAAAGATCCTCATGGGTTGAAACGTCTTGAAATATTAACCGAAACTTTTGTCTGACATAAGGTTTTTTGCGAGCAAGAGATGGAAAATCTCACGGGTCACCACAATGGCCGTAAACAAGCTTGCTGAAGTACCAATCATCAGCGTTACGGCAAACCCCTGAATTGGGCCGATGCCATAGGTATAGAGCAGAAAGGCTGCCGACAGGGTCGTTACATGTGAATCAAGAATCGACGAAAAGGCACGGTCGTAACCTTGTGTCACGGCAGTGATCACCGATTTTCCGTCAGCAAGCTCTTCGCGTATCCTCTCATAAATCAGCACATTGGCATCAACCGCCATACCGATGGTCAGCACAATGCCGGCAATACCCGGTAATGAAAGAGAGGCATTGAACCCTGCAAGGACAGAGAGAACAATAAGAATATTGAGCACAAGGGCAATGTCGGCGGCAATACCGGCTTTTTTATAGTAGACCAGCATAAAAATCGAAACGGCACCGAAAGACCAGACAAGAGAGAGCATCCCTGCACGAATGTAATCGGCGCCGAGTGAGGGTCCGACCGTCCGCTCTTCAATAATGCGAACTGGAGCAGGAAGTGCACCGGCTTTCAGCACAATTTCAAGATCTTTTGCCTCCTCAAGACTTCCGATTCCATTGATCACGGAGTTCCCGTTGGGAATCTTTGACTGAACGACTGGCGCACTGTAGACCGATCCATCAAGCACAATTGCGATACGCTTCCCAATGTTGGCACCCGTAATACGAGCCCATTTCGATGTTCCTTCGGAGTTCATCGTCATCATAACCTCGGGCTGCACACTCTGCGAGCCGAAGGTTGCTTTGGCTTCCGTAATGACACCTCCCGTTAACTCGGGAGCCTTTCTGACAAGGTAGATTGAGTAGAGCTTTTCGCCATCTTTGCCCTCTTCTGGCTTGGCAGCAAGCAACAGTTCACTGTCTTGGGGAAGCAGTGCCTGAATATCACTGCGATGCAGCAATGAAAGCACATACTCCCGCGAGTGCTCCGCTGTAAAGGCTGTCCCGTTTTGAAAAACACCTATCACGTCATAAAGCGGCTTGGCGGATGGCTGCTTGCCGACGGGCGACGGGGGCACAACCGCTCCGGGAGGCAACGAAGCCGATGCGGCACTGGATACGCCAGAAACAGGTACTGAGGCTAGTGCGGCAGCCGTCGAATCAGCAACAGGTGACGTCGCCGTTACGACAGTGCGGTTTTGAGCGTTCTGTACAAGATAGGTGTTGATTCTGTCAAGCGTCCTCAGCATCTCTTCCGGTTCACGGAGAAGCCTGAATTCAAGTTTAGCCGTACCCTTCAGCAAATTCCTCACCCTGTTTTCATCCGAAACACCGGGAAGTTCAATAATGATTTTCCGGCTGCCCTGTGTGGTAATGACGGGTTCAGCCACACCGTACTGGTCAATACGGTTACGGATAATCTCTTTTGCGCGGGTCAGGGCCTCTTCAGACTCTTTGTCAAGTTTTGTTACAATTTCCTGGTTGGAATTGCGGATATCATAAAAATAACGGCTCAGGGGAATGTTCTCAGTCCTGAATTCGGCGGCAAGAAGATCAAGAATCCTTGCATCGCTTTGAGTAGCTTTTGCTCTCACATTCTGCATGATGGAGGTAAATTTCCCATCCTTGTTCCATGCTTTCTGTTCAAACAAATCAACCTGGTCAACCTCCATGACCAAGTGCATTCCGCCCTTTAAATCGAGACCGAGTTTCAGACTCTTTTTACGGGCATCGTCAATCTCTTCGCGATGCTCCATGGCATACTTCAAGCTATCCTGCGCTGAAGAAAAACTGTTGAGCTGCGTCGAAAGGGAGTAGTCACGCCAGGTAGGCCATAATGACCAGAGAGCCACAAGTGTGACAACTGCGATAAGAAGAAGGTTAAAACGTTTATTTTTCATTGATGGCATCGCGTTACACTCGAAAGAAATACTTGAGCCAATATATAAAACGAGGTATTGATTAACTAACAATCTACATTCCACGCCATGAGGCATAGGGCAATCTGCTTTGTTAAAAGAGCAACCCTCTGCTCATAATTAGGAATCTTTTTGAAGGACGATCAACCCGTTACACTCTTTCAATGCCAAAATCCTTGCAGGTACAAAAAAAACTGAAGACCATTTCATTCAGAACAATCAGCCAAATCCACTTCTCTTCACAAGATCTCTTCAGTCATACAAACAAAGCAAGCTTCTTGAGCAGTTACCCCATATCCCCCTGAAAGCATCCCCATTAAAGATATATTATATAATAATATACCAACAAAATTCCATAAAACTCGACTACATAAAAATGATAGCCCAACACCAAATACACACAAAACACATCATGCAACCAGAGGAAGGGAAAAAAGCACTATTATGTGTATATTTTCTTATGGAAAGTTTTACTCATCAAGAAATGTTTCACGTGGAACAATGCACGGCTCATGTATGATATTATAGTTGTCGGCGCTGGTCATGCCGGCTGCG
>CAIXCO010000265.1 GCA_903917955.1 uncultured Chlorobiaceae bacterium
GTATCCGGGTTGGCCTGCTCAATGCTGCGCATGGCTTTCTGGAGCGCATGACCAATATTGGCGCTTCTGGAACGAACGTCGTTCCAGTGGCACTCTTCGGGCACCTGAAAGCGATGGTTCTCCGGAAAAAAGGCAAAATCGAGGTCACCGCCTGACTCTTCAAGAGCAACACCGAACTCTTCATCGTAAACGTCGGAAAGGCGTTTGAAAAACAGGAGTGGAAAAATGTACGTTTTGAAATCAGCGGCGTCAACCGGGCCCCGCAGGATATTGGCCGCCTCCCAGAGGTGACTGGAGAGTGTTCCTGGCTGGATCGCAGGATCATTTTCGCTCTTTTGCCTCATGGAGTTTCAATAAAGGGTTTCTTTTCTTGTTCCAAAGCGGCGTTCAAGCAGCCTTTTCAGTAATCTGGATTTTTCCTTGGTTACACCAATTTGCTCTATGCTCGTAATGTATTCTGCTTTTTCTTTATCCTCAATTTTAATTTAGGAGAGTGGGTATTATCTGCATCATAAAAGCCCTGCTCTACTTTATTCTTTTGATTACTATAAAGAGAAGTCAGTGGTTAATTTGGATGGAAGCCTTCTGTCGAGCAAAAAGGAAGTCCGCTCCCCTGATGCACCAGAATTTTGTACGCCGACGGGCATTTGCATTAAGCTCCTCAGTAATGGGTGGCTTTTTTTAAGCTTGGTTCGATTTTATGACAATCTTAACTCCGAGTGCGTGTAGCACGGTTCTGATGGTTTCAAACCGTGGGTGCGATCCTAATCTCAACGCCTTATAGAGGCTTTCGCGGCCCAGCCCTGTTTCTTTTGCTATTTCAGTCATTCCACGAGCTTTTGCAACGTCTCCTATAGCGGAAATAAATACATCAGGATTCTCTGATTCTGCCGCAGCAGAAAGATAGCCCTCGATAACTTCTTCGTTGTCGAGATAATCGGCTATATCAAATGGGGTGCATGTCGTTTTCATTCCTTATTCTCCTTAAGTTCTTGAGAGAGTCTTTTTGCCCGGATAATATCTTTTGATTGCGTTGACTTATCTCCACCCGCCAACAGGATGTAAGTTGTATCCCCTATTCTGGTGTAGTACACTCGATAACCTGGGCCGACATCAATCTTCATTTCTGAAACTCCTTCGCCGACAGGAGCGCAGTTACCAAAGTTGCCAAACATGGCATTTTTTAGCCGAGCCAAGATTCGATATTTAGCGGTTCTATCTTTGAGGTTTAAGAGCCATGAGCTAAAATCGGGTGTTTGTACGAAAGTATTCATGAGCTAAAACGTATCCTTTTGAATACAATAAAACAAGCCTTGACCAAGGTTATTTTAATTTTATGACTCTTTACCATTTTCGTGACGCTACCAAAATGTTTTTCAGCTCACTCTCCCCGCTTCATTCGTGCACGCCGGGCATCTTCGCGGCGAATAGCTGACTTGAGTTGCCGTTCGTTTAAAAATTCTACACCTGCCAAAACCATCTCCTTGGTTGCGCGACGCAGTACCCGCTCCACATCGGAGTGGCTCATTCCCTTGAACAGGTTGGCCAC
>CAIXCO010000266.1 GCA_903917955.1 uncultured Chlorobiaceae bacterium
ATCGACACCTTGAAGAGCATTCTGCCCGGCTCGGTCACGATGAAGGCGAACACTGCGGTCGGATTTTTACTGGCGGGCGCATCACTTTGGCTGGCGTTGAGCGATCAGACCGATCGGCTCGGTCACCGTTTTGGACAGGCATTTGCCGTCGGCGTGGTATTGATTGGATTGCTCACACTCATCGAATATCTGTCTGGCTGGAATCTCGGCATTGACCAACTCTTGATCAAAGAGTCGGTGAACGCCGTTGCCACATTCAGCCCTGGACGCATGGCACTGAATACCGCCTTTAATTTTCTTCTCCTCGGACTTGGCTTGCTGTTTCTGGATCGGGAAACAGGCGGCCGTCATCGTCCCGCGCACTATCTCATTATCACAGCCAGCCTCATTTCCATCCTTGGTTTACTGGGCTACGCCTACGGAGTGAAGGAGTTGTACGGATTCCTCAACTACACAAAGATGGCGATTAATACATCGGTAGCGTTTACCATTCTGTGCCTCTCCATGCTGTATGCCCGCCCCAGGGCCGGGCTGATGGCGGTTGTTACAAGCCAGGGCATGAGCGCTCTTTTGATGCGTCGCCTTCTGCTGTTGTCTCTCATTGTTCCGGCGGTCGCTGGCTGGATACGACTTTTGGGCGAACGGGCAGGGCTGTACGACACTGCGTTTGGTCTTTCGTTAACAGTTGTTGTGAACATGGCTATTTTCGTCATTATGATTTTGTTCACGGCACGCAAGCTCAACCGTGTGGAAGACAATTTGCGACGGTCGTATGAAGATCTGAAGATATCCCAGGCCGATCTGAAAATGCAGAACGATGAACTGCTCTTGGCGCATGAGGAACTCGGAATCTCCCGCGAAAAATATAGACGCCTCTATGACGATGCCCCGTTAGGTTATCTCACTTTCGATGAAATCGGACTGATCCTGACTGCCAACCTGACCGCCGCCAACCTGCTTGGCGTCGAAAGAGATTTTTTGATCAAAAAGCCTTTCCCTCAATTTATCTTCGAGGAAGAACAGGATATTTTCTACATGCATAGCAAAAAACTTTTTGAAACCGGCGCGCCGCAGGCGGATGACCTGAGAATGAAGCGCAAGGATGGAGAGTTGTGCTGGATGCATATAGAGACAATTCAGGCGAAAGACTCTGACGGCGCTCTCGTGGGCCGCATGGCGCTGAGCGATTTCTCTGTGCGCAAAGAGGCGGAAAATATGCTTAAAAAGGAGCAATCCTTTAGCGAAGCCATTATTAACAGTATTCCCGGTACCTTTTACGTAATTGACGAAAACGGTAGGTATGTGCGTGGGAATAGATATCAGCGCGATGAAATCGTCGGCAAAACGGATAACCTGTTCGTGAGCACGAACGCGATCGATACCATCTACTCTGACGACCGGGCGCTTGTCCAATCAGCAATTATCAATGTTATGCAAAGAGGCATAGAGTCTCAAGTGGAGGGGCGTGTGCTCATGCACGGTGGGCCAAAATTCAGATGGTTTCTGATGACGGGCCGGCAGATAGTGTTGGACGGCCACCCGTTTCTTGTGGGCACTGGCATCGACATCACCGATCGCAAGCAAGCAGACTTGAAACTTGCAGAACAAAACCAAAAGCTTTTTCATCGCCTGCAAAATATCCAGGCACTGCAAAGAATTGATGAGGCCATCGCGGGCAGTTTAGACTTGAAACTAACGTTGCGAGTTGTCCTTGAACAAACTAAAGCCGAGTTACATGTAGACGCCGCCTCTATCTTGCTTTTTAATCCACATTCTCAAGTATTTGAGTTCGCCGCCGGAATTGGCTTTCATAGTAAAGCATTTGAGCGTTCGCGTCTGCGTTTGGGTGAGGGGCATGGCGGACGTGCCGCGTTGGAAAGAAGGATGGTTAGCGTCCCTAATTTGCTTGAGAATAGCGACCAATTTCTCCGATCCCCGCTTTTGCTTGATGAAGGGTTTGTAACTTATTTCGGTACGCCGCTCATCGCCAAAGGTCTGGTTAGGGGTGTTCTGGAAGTTTTTCATCGCTCGCCATTTATTCCCAACCAGGATTGGCTGGATTTTCTTGAAGTTCTGGCTGGACAAACTGCCGTTGCAGTAGATAGCGCAAACCTCTTTGCCGATTTGCAACAGAGCAATGCAGAATTGTTCAATGCTTATGATTCCACCATCGAAGGTTGGTCACATGCGCTGGATTTGCGCGACAAAGAAACCGAAGGTCACACCCTGCGCGTTACCGAAATAACCATAAGACTTGCATCCGCAGCAGGAATAACCGACGCAGAATTGGTTCATGTACGACGCGGTGCCCTTTTGCATGACATCGGCAAGATGGGTGTACCTGACAGCATTCTTCTTAAACAAGACAAACTGACTGACGAAGAATGGGTTGTCATGCGTAAACATCCCATATTTGCTTTTGAATTGCTCTCGCCGGTTGCATACTTGCGTCCCGCGCTGGACATAACCTATTGCCACCACGAAAAATGGGACGGGAGCGGTTATCCTCGCGGTTTGAAAGGCGAGCAAATTCCACTGGCGGCGCGTCTCTTTGCAATAATAGATGTATGGGACGCCCTCCTCTCTGACCGCCCCTATCGTCAAGCTTGGTCAAATGAGAAGGTAACTGAACATATCAAATCACTATCCGGAACTCATTTTGAGCCAAAGGCAGTGGAATTTTTTTTGAACATGATAAGTGAAGATGAAAAGAACGCGGGCTAACACCACGAAAAGAAAGGATGCATAAACTGCCCGGCCATTTGACCTTGCTACAGTTTTTTCCGTTTCAGCCGCAGTGAGTTGCTGACCACTGAAACGCTGCTGCCAGCCATTGCCAGCCCTGAAAAGACGGGGTTGAGGAAGATGCCCCAGAGGGGAAAGAGCGCTCCGGCAGCAAGGGGTATGCCGATGATGTTGTAGATGAAGGCCCAGAAGAGGTTCTGGCGAATTACCCTCATGGTGGCGCGTGAGAGGGTGATAGCCTGGGCGACCTTGTTGAGATCACCCTTGAGCAGGGTAATGCCAGCCGATTCGATGGCGACATCGGTTCCCGTAGCCATCGCGATGCCGACATCGGCCTGGGCCAGTGCGGGGGCATCATTGATACCATCTCCGGCCATCACCACCTTCCGGCCCTGGGCTTGCAACTCTCTGATTTTGATCGCCTTTTCATGCGGCAGCACTTCGGCAATCACCTCGTCAATGCCTGCCTGTTCAGCCATAAAGCGTGCGGCAAGAGGGTTGTCGCCGGTCAGCATGATCACCTTGAGCCCTTTGCGGTGCAGTGCCGCAACCGCCTCTTTTGCCTCTTTTTTGAGGGTGTCGCTCAGGGCTATCAACCCGATGCAGGCGCTCCTCTCTTCAATCAGGACAACGGTTTTTCCCTCTCTCTCAAGTCGTGCAAGCTCAGGGATCATTTTTTCATGATGAGCCGGTTTGCGGATGCTGACAGGGTGGTTGGAGATAACCGCAGAGACGCCGACACCTTCGAGAGCCCTGAAATCGGTAATTTCGCCGGGGGTGAGCCCCTCTTTTTTGGCGGCATCCACAATTGCCTTTGCCAGCGGGTGTTCAGAGCGGCTCTCAATGGTTGCTGCGAGTTGCAGCAGGGAGGTGATGCTGCTCTTATGGTCGAGCACAATGATATCAGTGACTTCCGGTTTTCCGGTGGTGATGGTGCCGGTTTTATCGAAAACGACGGTATCGATAGAGCTGAGTTTTTCGAGACTTTCGGCATTGCGGATGAGGATGCCGTATTCAGCCCCCTTGCCGATGCCGACGATGATGGCGGTCGGTGTTGCGAGGCCGAGCGCACAGGGGCAGGCAATGACCAGAATGCCCACGAGCCCCATGACGCCGTAGGAGAGGGCTGCAGAAAAGCCAAGGTAGGAGGAGCCGACCGTCAGCCAAAGTACAAAGGTGAGTGCGGCAAGAGCGAGCACCACCGGTACAAAAATCCCTGCCACCTGGTCGGCAATCTGCTGTATGGGTGCTTTCGACCCCTGTGCCTCTTCGACCATCCTGATAATTCGGGCAAGTACGCTCTGTGGGCCGATGTTTGATGCGGTGAAGGTGAAGGAGCCCTGCTTGTTGATGGTGCCCCCAATCACCTGGTCGCCAGCTTTTTTATCTACCGGTATGGACTCGCCGGTCACCATCGACTCATCAATGGAGGAGGAGCCTTTGGTAATGGTGCCGTCAACGGGGAGCTTTTCGCCGGGTTTGACAATGACGAGGTCTCCTTTTTTCACATCTTCAACTGCAATGGTGACCTCTTTTCCCCCTCGCTCAACAAGGGCTGTTTTTGCCTGGAGGTTGATCAGCTTTTCGATGGCCTCTCCGGTCTTCATTTTTGAGCGTGCTTCCAGATATTTGCCGAGCAGCACAAAGCCGATCACCACAATGGTGACGTCAAAGTAGGTGGAGTCAGGGGCGTGGAGAAAGGCTTTCACCGGCGGGACGAGCGTGATGAGTGCGCTGTAGAACCAGGCGGTGACGGTTCCGATACCGATCAGGGTATCCATGCTTGCCGCCCCGCTTTTGACAAACATGACGATGCCGTGCAGGAAGGGTTTTCCGGTGCGGAAGACCATCCATGTTGAGACAAGCAGAAGGAGGAGGTTAAGCCGTTCCATTGAGATTGGCAGGTGAGGGAGCACGTGAAAAACCATTGAGCCGATATCCCACATCATGAGCAGAAAAACCACAAGAGCAACGGGTAGGGCAAACTGCACTTTGCGGAGCTGGTCGCGCAGTTCGCGCTCTTTTTCCGCCCTCTTGCTGGTTGCATCAGTGATTGCACTTTGCAACGCTACAGGGGGCGGCTCGATCTCAAGGAAGTAGCCGTATTTGTTGAGAAGCTCATTAAGTGCTTTGGGTGTCGGGCCGTTGCCGTCACATTCGAGCGTCGCTTTCTCGGTTGCCAGATTGACATTGACCTGAGCAATGCCCTCAACCTTCGAGAGTTTTTTGGTGACGATGGCCGAGCAGCTTGCGCAGTGCATCCCTTTGACGTTGTAGCGTTGGGTGGTCATTGCAAAGGGTTACCGGACGTTGACGGCGCCACGCACCACGCCCATGGCGCAGGTTATCTTGTAGGCACCGCTCTTTTGCGGCGTGAACTCTATCACAATCTTTTTCCCCTTTACCAGTGGTTGCGGTTTATCCCACAGACCGGGAATCATGATTTCGCTCATGCAGCCGGTGGCAGTATCGGTAGGGTTAATTTCAAGGCGCGCCTTCTCCCCTTTTTTTACGGTAAAGTTATTCGGAGAAATATCATGCGCATTAGTATAGCCTACCGCAAAGGTTGCTGCATTTGCCGTAGCAAAAGAGGTCACTGGCGCAGCAAGAGTGATGAGCGTTATTGCAAGTAATGATATTCGTTTCATCTTCATGGGGTTTGATTCAACTTCCATAACACTCTTTTTGCCGTTGTCGTTCATAAAAAAAGCCGTCAGTAATCAGCCATCAGTTTTCAGTGCTTCATCCCCGAATGGTGCAGCCGTCCTTTTTTCAAATCCCGTTTTTTCATCAGTACAAAGATCACCGGCGTCATGATGAGCACATGAACGGCGGAGGAGATCATCCCTCCAATCATCGGCGCGGCAATCGGTTTCATGACGTCCGCTCCGGTACCGGTTGACCAGAGAATAGGAATCAGCCCAAGCAGGGCCACGGCGACGGTCATCAGTTTGGGGCGCAGGCGGAGCACCGCACCCTCAAAGGCAGCATCCTCAATATCCTGCTCGGTGCAGGGGCCGTTCAGCAGCTTTTTGTCGAGCGCCTCATGCAGGTAGATGACCATCACCACTCCCGTTTCAACCGCGATGCCGTAGAGGGCTATAAAGCCGACCCAGACGGCAACCGAGAGGTTATAGTCGAGAGCCGAAACCAGATAGACTCCGCCAACAAGGGCGAAGGGGACGGAGAGCATCACCATCGAAGCCTCAAGCACCGACTTGAAGGTAAAGTAGAGCAGGATGAAGATGATGACCATCCCGAGAGGTATGAGCACCTGCAGCCGCTCTTTGGCCCGAATCTGGTTCTCCCACTGTCCTGACCAGGCAACATAGTAGCCTGCCGGAAGCTTGAGCTTTTGTTCGAGCACCTGCTTTGCCTCGGTCACGAAGCTGCCCATGTCGCGACCACGGACGTTGAGGTAGACCAGTGAGCGCAACAGTCCTCCCTCGCTGTTGATCTCCGGTGCACCGGTGGAGATTTTCAAGGTTGTTACAAGGGATAGCGGCACCTGAGCGCCATCCATACTGCCCACAAGAATGCGACCGATTGCCGGGATGTTGTCGCGGTAGTCGCGCAGGTAACGGAGGCGGATGGGGAAGCGGTTTCGTCCCTCAACGGCGGTGGAGAGCATTTCGCCACCAAGAGCGGTCTCAATCACATCCTGAATGTCGCCGACACTCACTCCGTACCGTGCCGCCGCCTCGCGGTCGATGTCGATATCAAGGTAGTTGCCGCCAGTCACCCGTTCGGCCACAACATCGGCAGAGCCCCGGATCGGTTTGAGAATTGCCTCTGCTTGAATTGCCAGCTCTTTCAGTACATTGAGGTCGTTGCCAAAGATTTTTACGCCGAGATCGGTGCGCACGCCGGTGGAGAGCATGTTGATGCGGTTGATGATGGGCTGCGTCCAGCCGTTGCGCACTCCCGTCTGTTGCAATTTGGAGTCCAGTTCGGCTACGATGTCGGCCTTTTTGACGTTTGGTCGCCACAGCTCTTTTGGTTTGAGGATGATGATACTCTCAAACATGGAGACCGGCGCGGGGTCGGTGGAGGTTTCGGCGCGGCCAACCTTGCCGAGCACCTGCTCCACTTCCGGCACGCCCATGATGATCTTGTCCTGAACCTCAATAAGCCGTTTGGCCTCGGTGATCGAGACGTTGGGCAGCGTCACCGGCATATAGAGCAGCGACCCTTCGTCGAGGGGAGGCATAAACTCCGAGCCGAGATTCACGAAGAGCGGCACGGCCACAGCGAGCGCTACAAGGTTGAGGCCGATGGTTGTCTTTTTCCAGTGCAGCACCCAGCGGATAACCGGCGAATAGAGCCTGATGAAAAAGGTTGAGACCGGATTGGCGCTTTCAGGTCGCATCTTGCCCCGCATGAAGTAGTACATCAGCACCGGCACCAGCGTGATGGCAATCATGGCCGATCCCATCATCGAGAAGGTCTTGGTGAAGGCGAGGGGGTGAAAGAGTTTGCCCTCCTGCCCCTCAAGCATGAAGACCGGCACAAAGGAGAGGACAATGATGAGGAGGGAGAAGAAGATTGCCCGTCCAACCTGCTTTGCGGAACTGATGACAATCTCCAGCCGTTTGGCCTCCCGCTCTTCCGCAGGGAGCTCCGAAAGGTGGCGATAGCAGTTCTCCACCATAATCACCCCGGCATCCACCAGCACACCAATGGCGATGGCGATGCCTCCAAGCGACATGATATTGGAACTCACTCCCATCAGCTTCATGGTGATAAAGGCAATCAAAACGGCAATCGGCAAGGTGAGCACAATGACGAGGGCACTGCGGAAGTGGAGCAGGAAGAGGAGAATGATTAGAGAGACGACGATCGACTCCTCCAGCAGGTTTTTTTTCAGCGTATCGATGGCTCTCGATATCAGGTCGGAGCGGTCGTAGGAGACCCTGATTTTGACTCCGGGAGGCAGCCCTTTCTCCAGCTCCGTAATTTTCAGCTTGACCCGGTCGATCACCTCCTTGGCATTTTCGCCGTAGCGCATCACCACAATGCCGCCCACCGCTTCGCCCATGCCGTTGATTTCCAGCAGGCCGCGACGGATGGCACCCCCAATCTGGACGGTGCCAAGGTTCCGGAGGTAGACGGGGATGCCGCGCATGTCGGCTCCGACGACGATGTTTTCCAGATCAGCCTTTGACTTGACGTAGCCGCTTCCCCTGATCAGGTACTCAGCATCGGCCTGTTCAATCAGTTTACCTCCCACATCCTTGTTGGAGGCTTTGATGGCATCCATCACCTTGCCGACCTTGATGTTGTAGGCAAAGAGCTTGTTGGGGTCGAGGTCAATCTGGTACTCTCGCACAAACCCGCCGATGGAGGCTACTTCGGCCACGCCTTGCACGGTGTTGAGCTGGTAGCGTACAAACCAGTCCTGAAGGGTTCTGAGTTGCTCAAGGTCGTACCCTTTTCCCTCAATGGTGTACCAGAAGACGTGGCCGACACCGGTTCCGTCAGGGCCGAGGGTGGGCACGACGCCCGAGGGCAGGAGCGACGCGGCGTAGTTCAGCCGTTCAAGCACGCGGGTTCTGGCCCAGTAGATATCGGCCTTGTCGTCAAAAATGACATAGATCATCGAGAAGCCGAAGGCGCTTGAGGCTCGCACGGCACGCACCTGCGGCAGCCCCTGCAGGTTGACGGCCAGGGGATAGGTGACCTGGTCTTCCACCACCTGTGGCGAACGGCCCGGATAGTCGGTAAAAACAATCACCTGGTTATCGGAGAGGTCAGGAATGGCATCAACCGGCGTTGTCGAGGCCGACCAGATTCCCCACAAGATGACAAGCCCGAAAACCATCAGGATGATGACCCGGTTGCGGGCGGAATAGTCGATGATCTTCTCTATCATTTCAATTGGGATTCGGAGTCAATGAGGTAGGCTCCGGAGACGGCAACCCTTTCGCCCTGCTTGATGCCGGAGAGAATCTGTACTTTCTCACTGTTGCGTTGTCCGACCTCGACCTGACGCGACTCAAAGAGTCCCGGTGAGCGTTCAACCCAGACCACCTGCCGCTTTCCGGTATCAATGAGTGCGGTGAGTGGCACAACAATGGTCGATTGAAGGGGGATTTTGATACTGGCGTTGACAAACATCTCGGGCTTGAGTTTCATGCCGGGATTAGCCATCTCAATGCGTGCCTTGAGGGTTCTTGTTTTGGGGTCGAGAAAGGGATAGAGAAAGGCAATGCGGCCGGTGAAGGTGCTTCCGGGAGAGGATTGTGAGCGGATCTCCACCTCTTGGCCGATCCGGATATTGGAAAATTCATTTTCGTAGAGCTCCAGCTCAACCCAGACCCGGGAGAGGTCGGCGATGTTGAAGAGCAGCTCTCCGGCAGCAACATATTGCCCCTGCTGCACCATCTTTTCGATGACGACGCCGGAGAAGGGGGAGGAGATTGTAAGCCTGCTTGCGGGTTTGCCGCTCTTTTCCAGCCATGCAATCTGGCTCTCGCTGACTCCCAACAGCCTCAGCCGCTCTTTGGCTGACTCCAGAAGCCCTTCGCCCTGTTGAACGATGGAGGGGAACGTTGAGCCCTTCAACTGGTCGCGGCTTTTGAGGGCCAGCAGATACTCCTCCTGGGCGGCTACAAGATCGGGGGAGTAGAGCTCTGCAACCGTGTTCCCTTTGCTCACCATCGCCCCGACGCTGTTGACAAAGAGCTTGTCGATACGCCCGGCAACCCATGCGGTGACCCGCGCCTGTCGCGACTGGTCGTACTGCACAATACCGACCGCGTTGATCTCCTTGTTCAGGCTCTCTGTTGCAGCTTCCGTGACCGCGACATTGGCCATCACCCTCTGGGCAGGGGAGAGGGAAACGTGCTCCACCTTTTGAGCAACGGCGGTGGAACTCTCCTGAATCTTTTTGATCAGCTCCATTCCGCAGATCGGGCAGAGACCAGGCTTCTCACGGATGATGAAGGGGTGCATGGAGCAGGTGTAGAGCTGTTTCGGCGCAATCGCTTTTGCGGCAGTTGCTTTGCCGGGCTGTTGCTGCTGCCAGAGGATCCAGCCGCCACCCGCAGCAATTGCAAGAAGAAGCGCCAGCAAAGGGATGAGAATTTTTTTGTTCAGGGTCATGGTGTTTATTTATCGTGATGAGGGCCCGGGTGTAGCCGTCAGATCGCTTCCGGTTGCCGCTTCAAGTTGCGCAAGCTTCATCATATACTCCGCCTGCGATTCATAGAGTTCC
>CAIXCO010000267.1 GCA_903917955.1 uncultured Chlorobiaceae bacterium
ATGCCAACAAGATTTATCAGGTCATGGGTGAAAATCTCAATTCAGTGCCGTTCCTCATAGCATAGTTTTTTGTTGGACTATGACATTGTAGTGCCTAAATTTTTAGGCCGACCTTTATTTTATATGCAGTTACGGTGACTCATGTGTGAACTCAGGACAGTAAGTGCAGAGATGGTTACAGGTGTCGTACATGCCAATATCCTTGCTGACAATGCAGCCACACGCTTTGCGCTGTCCTTTATCTTTACGGTATGGCCATGAGGGGCGTTCCCCAAAAAGATCGGGACTGTATCCGAGATAACTCATGAGCTCGTTATCATTCCTGAAGAGTTCGACCATGAGAGTATCGTCAATACATCGGTTGTTCTCTATACCTGCCAAATTGATCTCTTCGGCGCAGGTGGCAACTTTCAGTCCCCACTCGCGATTGAGCTGAGTCAGCCGTTCTGCAAACCCGGTCATCTGCTCCACAGTAAACTCCCTGTAGTTCATCTGTTTAAAGGCAAGATTGTGCAGTACATGCCTGTACTGCCTGATATCCGCGAAACTGATAACCAGCTTCTCGGTGTACCCCTGCAACAGATCAGCCAAAAAAGAGATACGGTCGATCAAGCGCTCAATTGTCACTGCATCGGAGAGAAGAAGCGGATCGAAACGCCAGATAACCCGTTTTTTGCCAACCCGCTCTGCAAGCTCTTTGAAGCTCTCCACGCGCTGTAAAAGCGATGGTACATTTGGCTCAAGACCCTCTTTTTCGTAATCATTAAGGGTGAACTGAAAGTAATAGTTAATGCCTCTCTCGTCAAGCTCGGGAAGATATCGAAAAAGTGGTTTGGGATTTTTACTCCAGAAAACTACGACCCTTGTATTCTGAAATGAAACATATTGGACCTGCTTTGCATTGAACGGGTTCGTCCATAGCATATACCCGGCTTTAAGACGATTGCTGAACCACAAAGGGAAAAAGGCAGGAATATCCGTTGCACGACTGGCAGAGATGATGACCGGCGCAATTGCATCGATCTGATTTACGTCGTGCTGCACTATCCCCGTTTTTTCCCACCCCTGCAATGGCATTGTTCAAACTCTTTTGTAAAAAAATTAGTGACGCAGGAGAAATATGACCCTGTTGCCTCAACATGCAATTGCCAAACCAAACGACGCAACACCACCCGAATACTGACAACCTTTTAGAGCAGATACTGCCTCAAATCAGGAACTGGTGTGGTTGCTTCACAATGCAGCACCTCACGAACTCGGATACCATGCTGATTTTCAAGAGACTCCCGCTCGGGCTTGCTCAACATACCGTTACTGACAATAAAGGCTTTTTCGACAAGCTGTCCGACCCCATCGCTCTGAAACCTTTCTACCATCTCCCGATACTCTGTCCGGCAACGTTTCACATGGGCTATCTGCTCGAAAGCATGAGGGATGTCATGAGCACCTTTCAATTCAACCAGAACAGCAAACTTTTTGTTGCCACTCCTGAACAGGAACAAGCCATCACACTTGAGTTCATTATCCTGAAAGACGCAACCATCCAGTACAAGTGCTTTAGCCTCTTCATTTTGACGGATTTCGAGTTTAACCTTCTTGCCTTTTTCGCAAAACGTCAACACTGCGTCACACAAATCGAGGGTGTTTCCCATTTTCTGACAGAGACAATGCTCAAAAGGCGCAACATTGATCATCTCTTTTGCTCCCATTCGATATCACGCATGGTATCGTAAAGCCTGTTTATGCTATTGAAATTTTCCAGGAGCCTATCATCGAGCAGTTCAACCTCTCGGTTCATCAACGATGTCTCATCTTCCTTTGTTATCACATAGGCGGTAATCTCTTCTGCGCTCAAAGAGTAGGTGTTAAGTATCTCCTCGTCCTGAATAAGAAAATCCTCAATTTGATGACGTTTCAAATAATTGTTAATCGCTTCAACAATATAGGGACTGTGCGTTGTTACGATGAACTGTGTATTCTTGAAGGTTTTCAAAAGATCACCTACAACACGCTGCTGCCATGATGGATGGAGATGAAG
>CAIXCO010000268.1 GCA_903917955.1 uncultured Chlorobiaceae bacterium
CTTCATCTCCATCCATCATGGCAGCAGCGTGTTGTAGGTGATCTTTTGAAAACCTTCAAGAATACACAGTTCATCGTAACAACGCACAGTCCCTATATTGTTGAAGCGATTAACAATTATTTGAAACGTCATCAAATTGAGAATTTTCTTATTCAGGACGAGGAGATACTTAACACCTACTTCATAGAGACTGTGCTGATCAAGCCAGAATAAGAGAGATCTTGTCGGAAAGTGTTATCTTTGAGCTAGGGCTTTTCATGCACCATGCCGGATTTTTCTGCAATTAACTTTATTTCTTTTCCATGTATTGGGGGCTGCAAATTATGCAAGTTGTAAAATGGGGTAACTCTCTGGCGGTAAGATTTCCCGCTTTGCTGGTGCAAGTCCTTGATTTGAAAGAAGGTGAAGAAATTGATCTTCAGCCTATCGGTGCAAAAGCTTTCGCGGTCAGCAAAATGGAGTCAAATAAAGAGATGCTTTTGCGTCTTCACGAATTTCGCGGACGATTGCCTGCGGATTTCCATTTTGACCGCCAGCAAGCCAATGAAAGGGATGATGCCCAGTGAGCAAACCATTTATAGACAGTAATATCGTCTTGTATCTTTTGTCTGGTGAGGCAGCTAAAGCTGATCGGGCAGAAGAAATACTTGCGACGGGTGGAGTGATTAGTGTACAAGTGCTCAATGAAGTTGTATCGGTTTGCCGACGTAAACTCAAGATGCCTTGGGAAGAGATTGATGCTTTGTTGCTGGCAGTTAAAACTTTTTGTGAAATTCAGCCATTGACTGTGGCTTCTCATGAGAAGGCCGTAGAGATCGCCAAGCGCTTTCAATTATCGTTCTACGATGCAAATATTGTTGCTTCTGCCCTCTTATCCGGTGCAGAAGTTTTGTTTTCTGAGGATATGCATAATGGTATGCTGATTGATGGAATTATTATTCAAAATCCGTTCATCTGAACCAAATTGGATACTCAAAAAAACTGCTCATTTACTCGGTCGGTCCGTGCTGGAACTAAAGGGCTGGCTGATGTATGCGTGATCTGTAGTCTTCAGCATAGTCAGGTTCGGCACTCACTCGATGATCTCCACCACATGCTGCAACTCCCACATTCTCCGGTAAAGCCCATTCCCCTGCATCAACTCCCCATGCACACCCTGCTCCACAATCCTGCCCTTCTCAAGCACAAGAATCTGGTCGTACTGTTCCATTGCTTTTAACCGATGGGTAATCGTTATCAGCGTCTTTCCCGCGCTGATGGCGTTCAGGGTCTGGGTCACCTCTCTCTCGGTCACACCGTCGAGGTTGGCGGTTGCTTCATCAAGAATCATGATGGGGGCACGTTGCAGCAGGACTCGGGCGATGGCGATGCGCTGACGCTCTCCTCCGCTCAGTTTCATGCCGTGCTGGCCGCACCATTCGTCGAGCTTTGCGGTGAAGTGGCTGAGCCCGGCGGCGGTGAGTGCTTTTTTGAGATCGTCGTCGGTGGCTTCCGGCCCGGCAAGGGTCAGGTTTTCGCGGATGGTTTCGGCGAAGAGGTAGGTGCGCTGCGAGACGAGCGCGATGTTGCGGCGCAGCTCTTCAGGGTCGAAAAGGGTGATGTTGTGGCCACCGATAGAGATGCTCCCTTCGCCGCTGTTCCAGAAGCGCATAAAGAGTGAGGTGATGGTCGATTTGCCTGCACCGCTCGGGCCGACGATAGCAATATGCTCTCCGGGCAGAACGGTGAAGGTGAGGCGGTCGAGTGCTTTTGTGGTGCTGCCGGGGTAGGTGAAGCTGAGCTTTTCTACATGTATGGTATGCTCTGCCGGAAAGTGCAGGGGA
>CAIXCO010000269.1 GCA_903917955.1 uncultured Chlorobiaceae bacterium
AGCGCAACACTACCTTTTCACCACTGGCATGAAAGCAACACTGAGCTGTAACAAGCTAAAAAAGATCTACAACAAACGCGAAGTTGTCAAAAGCTCGTCCATAGAGGTGAAACAGGGGGAGATTGTAGGGCTTCTCGGGCCGAACGGCGCAGGAAAAACCACCACATTCTACATGATTGTCGGACTTGTGCGACCTGACAGTGGCGAAGTTTTTCTCGACCGGGAAAACATCACCGCAATGCCGATGTACAAGCGTGCGCGTCTCGGCATCGGCTATCTTCCCCAGGAAGCCTCAGTCTTCCGAAACATGACGGTCGAAGAAAACATTCTGAGCGTACTTGAATTCACCGCACTCTCCAAAGCAGAGCGCAAGGAGAGAACAAGCTTGATGCTCGAAGAGCTGAACATCACCTCTATAAAGAAAAGCATGGGCTATGCTCTCTCCGGCGGTGAACGCCGACGGACGGAAATAGCACGGGCACTTTCACTCAACCCGAAATTCATTTTGCTCGACGAACCCTTTGCTGGAGTTGACCCGATCGCCGTCGAAGATATCCAGCAGATTGTTGAAGGACTTGCCCGGCGCGGCATAGGCGTACTGATCACCGACCATAACGTCCATGAAACCCTCTCCATTACCAACCACGCCTACCTCCTCTTTGACGGAAGTATCTTCATGCATGGCACCCCGGAGGAGATTGCCGCAAACCCGGTGGTCAGAGAGATCTACCTCGGAGAAAAATTTACCCTCAGCAGATATTAAACGACGCCTGTAACGCCGACGCAGTAAAACTTTAAAATTGAAATTCATGCATCACTCAGCAATGGCAAATGCCTCTCTGTTTTTTCAAACATACATTCCCACAGGAGAAGGCAAGGTTATCCTGGAGATTGGTTCTCAGGATGTTAATGGCTCAATTCGTCAAGTCGCACCAAAAGGAGCAAAATACACTGGTGTAGATTTTGTAGAGGGGAAAGGAGTCGACGTGGTTCTTGATGACCCGTATACATTGCCTTTTGACGATAACTCGATAGATGTTTGCGTAAGTTCAAGCGTATTTGAACATTCAGAGATGTTTTGGATCTTGTTTCTCGAAATTCTCAGGATACTTAAGCCAGACGGGTTATTCTACTTGAATGTCCCATCAAACGGCAACTTTCATCGTTACCCTGTAGATTGCTGGCGTTTTTATCCGGATAGCGGCAATGCTTTGGTGACTTGGGCGAAAAGAAATAATTATTCTCCAGCCATGCTTGAATCATTTGTAAGTAATCAAACAAGTGATGTCTGGAATGATTTTATTGCGGTTTTTGTAAAAGAAGAAGTTAATGCGATAAAATATCCAAATCGAATCCTGCAGATAAAGAAGGACTTTTATAATGGAATTGCACAAAACAATCAGGAAATTTTAAATCTTAACTTTTTCCCTGAAGATCAAAAAAAATTGATTGTGATAAAACAGATTATTGACAAAAAAATCAACGTACTATAAATAAGTATATTTTTTGTCTTTATTTATCGTACGCCGACGCCTCTCAGTAAATAAATATTTGTAATATGCCAAATGCTAACGATACTTATTATACGGGTGTCAATCCAGATATTCTGAATCTTATTCCGAATACAGCGGCAGTCATTCTTGAAATTGGTTGTGGAGCAGGCGCGCTCGCAAAAGCTTATCGTGAACGCAATCCATCAGCGCACTATATTGGTGTTGAAATAGTTGAAGAGGTTGCCAATCAGGCTGCTGCCCACATGAATGACACTCTTCTCGGAGACATTACGACAAAGGAAACCCTTGAAGCTCTTGACAAGATACGTTGTGGAAAACTTTTTGACACCCTCATACTTGGGGATGTTCTTGAGCACCTTTATGATCCATGGAGTGTGTTAACAGAACTGCGCTCTCGTATGGCTAAAGATGGCCTTTGTATTATCTGTATTCCGAATGTAGCGCACTGGAGTATCTTGTTGCAACAATTACGTGGGCGGTGGGACTATACTGATGCCGGGTTGCTCGACAAAACACATATTCGCTTCTTCACTCTTGAAACCGCAGTCGATCTTTTCAAGAAAGCAGGCTGGCATGTTCTTGATGCCAAAGCTCGCATTTTCTGGCCAGAAAAAACCAATGCGGCACTCAAAACCCTTCTGCCTTTAGCAAATCAATACGGTATTGACGAAAAAAAAATGAGGCGAGACCTTTCTGCCTTTCAATGGGTAATTCGTGCTGTAAATACTTAGTGGCACAACCGACGGCTTTGCTGTACATGCCGACCCTCCTCACTGTAACAACAAAAAGGTTGCCCTGAAGACTATAACTCAAAAAACCCCTGGCCTTCGCGAGAAGATCAGGGGCTTTTTGCTGTTTAACTGAGAAGAACTGAAGCCGCCAAGGCTAAAATGCGCGCACAGGCCGAACCTGACCGCCAGCCGTCTTCTCCTCATGGTTCTCGTCTCCACTAAAGAAATTCTGATACCAGCGCTCCTCTCCCTTACTGCCGTCATCACGTGAAGAGCTCCAGTAGAAGTGGTCGG
>CAIXCO010000270.1 GCA_903917955.1 uncultured Chlorobiaceae bacterium
CACCAGTCGGTGACCCAGCACCGCTCGTCACATGGAAAAGCACCTTTGGCGTCAGCAAGTTGCTCACTTCGACCAACTATTTCACATCAGCCCTCATCGGCGGCCAGCGGCAAAACTTTGCCGGGGCAGGTTTCAGCGGCTACCTCAGAATGATACAACTTGACCTGCAGATGGCCCGTAATCTGGCCACCAGTCAGTGGGCCCGGCAGGCAGGCGCCCAGACGCGCCTGGGGCCGATCAGCCTCTCCGCAACACTGCAAGAGTATGATAAGGATTGGCATACAACCACCAGCACAATCTCCTTGCTGAGGAAGTGGGATATACGTCTCGACGGCCTCAACCCCCTCTTCTTTTTGACTAATTCGCGCTTCTCAATGACGCTCGCCCAAACTGAGTATGACGAGCTTCGAAAGTCGAAAAGTGCGATAATGACAAGCAGCCAGCGGACATGGGGCGTCGATCACCGCCACACGCTTACCGTTGAGCGGACAGCGGAGGATAACACAAAGAGTGATGCCGTTTCGGGCAGTTCCTACGCAAACCTGACGTACAGGAGCCTCGCCTTCAGGGCTGAAGTCGACTACCAGCTTCTGCCATTGAGAGTTATAAACACTCTTGGAACCACCTGCGAACTGCGCCTGCCGCATGAGTGGCTGCTGGTCAACACCGTTGCCTACACTCCCCTGAGCAAGGCGCTGACAACCTCGCTGGGGATCAACCATACCTTCAACGCTGTAGCAATGGGAATTTCAGCCAACTATACTCCCGGGGGAGCGTGGAGTATGGGCATACAGCTCTCGACCAATATCAGCCACGATTCAAAAGGCGGTCAATGGAAAACCGACGGTAGTATGAGCAGCCAGCAGGCCGCCATTTCCGCCCTTGCCTATCTCGACAGCAACCGCAACCGGGAATTTGATTTGGGTGAGAGCATTATCAAGGATGCCGGATTTTTTATTAACCAGCAAAGCCACCGCACCGTAACCGGTTCAAACGGCACAGCCTTTCTTCAGGGGATTGCACCAAACACTCCCACCGATATCGCTCTTTCACCCTCGACACTCAAGGAGCTGCTTTGGATACCCGCCGACAAAGGAGTCCGAGTGGTGCCCCGACCAGGCTATGCGGTGCAGGTAAAATTCCCGGTATGGGTCACGGGTGAAATAAGCGGTACGGTCTACAGAAAAAAAGAGGGTGTTGACAGACCCGCCTCAGGTATCAGCATAGAAGCCATCAACATGGAAGATAAGGTGATCGGGCATGCTCGGTCGGAATATGACGGTGTCTACATTCTCGGTGCGCTGCCAACCGGCAAGTACATTGTGCGCATCTCGCCCGATCAGGTGGCAAAACTGGGCACCAACTCACCAGTACAGCAGGTAACCATTCCGCCGGAGGGCGATTATGTCGACAATGTCAATCTGGTGCTTGAAGAGCTTCCCGCCGCTTCAGACTCCCCAGCCTTAAAGCCATAATTTTTTTCATGTTCGGATTTGTTTTCTGCCGCAACTTTGATACCTTTTGTCAGAGGTTGTTTTAATTCGCTCTACTTATTTGACAAAAAAGTATTTGCCGCGTATTATTCCTGATTCGAAAAGCCTCTGCATTACAGAAGTAAAGTGGGAGGTTACCCATGAAAAACAGATGTATCGTTATCCCTTGCCTGTTGGCATTACTCTCTTTTGGAAGTCAGGCAAATGCGGCCACCACCGAGGGCAGAGCAACGGCGACAATATTGACCGCAATCTCTGCTTCAAAAAACGAAACAACGAGTACCGGTGGCGATCTTGCTTTTGGCGTCATTATTCCAGGTGAGTCATCGGGTACGGTGACTATTTCACCGTCAACCTCAGACCGCACGCATGACGGAGGAGTGGCGCTTGCTGCCTCAACCTCTGGAGCCGCATCATTCAATGTCTACGGGGGCGCAAACACCGCCTTCACCATTACGTTACCCGATACCGATACCGTCAATATCGTCAGTGGCAACAACACCATGAAGGTCGTGAGTTTTACCGTCTACCCCACTGGCTCTATAACACTTAATAATCTGGGAAAGGCTACATTCAATGTTGGAGGAACTCTGATAGTCGAAAAACTCCAGCCTGCCGGTAACTACACAGGCAGCTTTCAGGTGACCGTAGCCTATCAATAAACTTGCTCTGTAATAACTGTGTGGCAACTCCACTTCCGGCGTTGCTGCATACTCTGCCACTCCCCGAAACTTTCGAAAGGGTTGAAGGGACTCACCCTGTCAGTATGCCAGAAAAAAGTGGCCGCAATGGTTCTTTGTAGCTTTATTTTCTACCATAATGCAGCTCACCCGGCAATTCCTACCTTTTTGTATCTATTCTTAACATTCTCTGCAAGAGCACAAAACCACAACCTCTTGTAAAGAAATATCTTGCATTTCTCCTGATCATCTGGCACGATAGTTGATATAGTTGATATATAATAGTGACGCGTTCAGAAAAACAACACAACGGGAGAAATCATGAGCACTGCCAGCACTATCTACGGCGACATGTCGGGTGTCGAATTTCGCACCTTCTATTCAAACGGCAAAACGGATGGCTGCCTTGTCACCGAAGCCAACACACTGACGACCCCCTACGGCACGCTGGTGCCCCAATACGAAGCGGAAGACATGGGGCGCCGTACGGTCAAACCAATGTACTTCTACAAGGATGGTGCACTGAAATCAATTGCCCTGCAATCGCAAACCTTGCTTGAAACACCGGTCGGCACCATTCCGGCGGAGCTGGTGACCTTTCATAAAAATGGGAGTATCAAACGGATCTTTCCGCTTGACGGTAAACTGAGTGGCTTCTGGTCGTGGAAGAATGAGTTTGCCCTTGCCACAACACTCACCTTCCTCTCACCGGTGGGGACCCTTGCAACCAAGGTGATCGGCTTGCAATTTTACGAAAGCGGCGCGCTGAAAAGCATCACACTCTGGCCGGGACAAACCCTGACAATTGAGACGCCAATGGGAAAGGTGACGGTGAGAAAAGGGTTGGCTTTCTATGAATCAGGCTCAATCCGCTCCTTTGAGCCTCTCAAAAAAATGGAAATTCTTACTCCAATCGGGATGATTTCTTCGTACGACAACGAACCGAACGGCATTCACGGCGACATCAACTCAGTCCAGCTTGCCCAGGATGGCTCCATAGAGGCGCTCAGCACGGTTGACCATGCCATCCATGTTTCAGCTTCAGGGGAAGAGGGAAAACTCTTCCATCCCGGAGTAAAAAACAACGTCTGTGGTGATGAACGCAAAGTGAGCATCCCCATGAAGGTACGCTTCGAAAAGAGCCAGGTCATCTTTCACGACAATCCTGCCCTCTCCTTCAACATCAAGGAGTACCGTTTTGAAGTACGAATGATGGACGCCCTAACCAAAGAGCCCATCTACTCCTGCTCAGAATAACCCTTTCACTAACCACTGACCACTAACCACTAACCACTGATTACTGATTACTGATTACTGATTACTGACAACTTTTCACCGCATTCCCACCTGCAACCCATCCGGTGGAGAATGCGGCCTGCAGGTTGAAGCCGCCAATCTCTCCAGCATAGTCAAGAAGTTCTCCGCAGAGAAAAAGGTGTGGCACAACCCTTGAGCAGAAGGTTTTGGGGTTCACCTCCGAAAGCGACACTCCCCCGGCAGAAATTTCTCCCTGGTCAAGCGGCACATCGCGCACGCTGCCAAGCGGAAATCGCTTGAGCACCGAAAGCAGCGACTGCCGCTTCTCTTTCGCGAGTCCGCTCCAGGTGACCTCACTGTCGAGAGCGGCATGGCGCATGATAAAGGGAACAAGAGCCGTAGGAATTGTGCCATTCGAAGCCACGCCAAAAGAGCCTTTTTGGGGAGCTATCGGGCATCCCTGCAAAAATTTGCGAACCATCTGTGTA
>CAIXCO010000271.1 GCA_903917955.1 uncultured Chlorobiaceae bacterium
CATAAAAGCCGGGATCGTCAGGAATGTGCATTTTACGGTACTTGCCAAGATAGCTCCCGTCGGCATCAATAACGACTGCGGTGTTGTGATAGAGTCCCCTCGCTCTTGTTTCAAAGAGTGAGGCCACAAGCACAACCTCAAGCTCACGGGCAAGCTCCTGCATCACCAGTGTTGAGGGGCCGGGCACCGGTTCCGCATGACGAAACGGCTCATACTCCTCCGTCTGGCAGAAATAACGGGTCTGAAAAAGCTCCTGCAAGCAGATAATGCGGGCACCCTTGGCGGCAGCCTCCCGTATTTTGCTGCACGCTTTGCCCATATTTTCAACTGGAGCGCTTGTGCATGCGGTTTGAATGAGCGCTATCGGAACCATTTCAGAGGTCATGACCGGGGCGTGTGATTATTGAAACAAGGGAACAAGAAGACCGGCAGCAAAGAGAAGCCCGTGCAGGGTCATCAGCTTTCCGGTACCGGCCAGAACATGGTTCAGCTCTCTCCCCTCGCTTGCATAGAGCTTTTTAATCATGACAAATGCGAGAGGGAGTGAGAGCAAAGAGAGCAGGGCCCAGGGCGAGTAATGGTTCAGCCAGAGAAGAGCGGGCACAAGATAGGCCACAGCGGTCAACGCGACATAGAGCCTGCGAGCCCATAGAGCACCGATACGGGCCGGGAGGGTCATTTTTCCAACCCTCCGGTCAGTGGCAATGTCGCGGATATTGTTAACCAGAAGGATGTTGACCGAAAAAGCTCCCGGAGCCACAGCCGCAAGCAGTACCGGCAGAACAAGATTGTGGGCCTGCACGTAATAGGTGCCGCCGACGGCTACCAGCCCGAAGAAGATAAAGACAAAAAGATCACCAAGGCCGGAATAGGCAATCGGATAAGGCCCGCCGGTATAGCCCCATGCAAAGAGCAGGGAGAGGAGACCAATAAGGAGAATCGGCCAGCCCGCAGTGGCGACGAGATAAAGACCAAGAAGAAATACCCCGCCCGCCAGTGAGGCCGAGACCCTGATCATGGTTTTTTCACTGATGATGCCAGCGGCTACCGTTCTTGTGGGGCCAAGCCGTTCGGCGGTATCGGCTCCCTTGCGAAAGTCATAGATTTCGTTGATGAAATTGGTCGCCACCTGGATGCCGAGCGCACAAATCAGGGCAACGAGGGCCGGAAGCAGGCGAAACCGGCCGTCAACCGCAGCGAGGGCTGAACCAAGAACTACCGGTACAGCACCGGCGGGCAAGGTTTTCGGACGAATCGCAAGCATCCAAGCCTGAAAATGGGTTGGTAATGACTGCTCAGCCTTTGTCTGGTGCATTCCTCTTTTCCTTTGCCCCTTTGAGGCTGCTGAACGTATGGCGGATCTTTTCCCCGGGCTTGATATAGCCTAAACTGTGACGAACCGCCATTGCGGCATCACTTAATCCGGTCTGGATAATCTTGAGCTTGCCCGCATAATAGGCAATATCACCGGCGGCATAGAGCCCGTCAACCGATGTCTTCATGTGACTGTCAACGACAAGAGCATTGTCGGCCAGTTCGAGATCCCACCCCGCAAGAGGGCCAAGATCAGACTTGAAGCCGATAAGAAGAAGCAGGCGATCAGCTTCTACCCGAATCGTTTTGCCATTTTTTGAGCGAAGATGAACCGCCGTCAGCCTCTCCCCTTCCATGTCAACCGCCTTAACCTCTGTATTCAAAAAAACATCAACCCGACCACTCTCTTTGGCCTCGGCCACCTCCCGTGCAGTCTTGCCGTGCCCCTGAAACTCATGCATTCGGTGAACAAGCGTCACCTCAGTCGCAGCATTCAAAAGACCAACAGTCCAGTCGAGAGCGGAATCACCTCCGCCAACAATAACGACTCGATGACCGGCAAAATCACTGATATTCTTGACGGCATAAAAAACAGATTTTCCTTCGAGATGATCAATATTTTTCAACTGCGGCAACTTGCGAGGTGAAAAAGCTCCCAGCCCGGCAGCAATAAGAAGGGCTCTTGAGAGAAAAACCCTGCCGGAACTGACCGTAACCTCAAAGGATCCATCCTCAAGCTTGCGATAGAGTGTAACCGTTTCGCCCAGAATAACCTCCGGATTATACCTCTCCGTCTGTGTCCATAAACTGTTCACCAGTCCTGCGGCTGGCACTTCGGGAAAACCCGCGACGTCATAAATATGTTTTTCAGGATAGAGTGCTGCGAGCTGTCCGCCCAGTTGAGGCATACTTTCAATAATCCGGCAGCTTATATTATTCATACCACACTGGAATGCAGCAAAAATTCCAGTAGGCCCACCGCCGACGATAGTGAGGTCACGAATCTCCTCCCCACCGTCAAAATAGAGCTTGTTCAGGGTCATTGGCTAAAGGGGTACCGGATTACTGTATACTTTCTTGATTTCGAGCTTTTTCAGGACACGAACTTTTCAGATAGATTATTCCTTCAGGATCAACCATGCCATAGAGGATCGTAATCAGATGCTCCTGCTCATCCAGCTCATGAATCTCCACATGGATGGCTTCCCTCTTTTTGACTCGATGCCCTTCGTTGTCCCTGAAATAAAAGAGAGCCTTGATTCCGCCATTGGGAGTGCTCCCCTCAAACTGATAGGTGCCATCCTCCATCTCATCAAGTGCGCAGCCCGAAGAAGATGAATCTATGGGGCATGAGGCACACTGAGAGTAAAAACCCGCCTCTGATTCAGCATGTTCGCAAACAGGAAATTTCATAATCTCACCATCATTTTTTTTCCAGATTGTAGACTCTTCAATATAATACATTTCGAACTCATCTGCACCCCCGCAAAAAATCCAGGAGAGGTTGTTGAGTGAGTGCACTTACTTGGACTCGGATTAATTTTCCTGTTTATTTGTGGTATGTTTCTTGCCAATCGTGGATGGTTTTGGCGCTAAAGAGATAGGTGCCGGTTTGGTGTCCATTGATTTTGAGATAACGGCCTGATACAAATAATGCCTCGGAAGACCCCTTTGCCTGGCTGAGGTCAATGTACCAGAGTGCTCCGTTAAAGTCTCTCAGCACAAGATGGTGGCTGCTTTTGATGTATTCAATGGCCCGACCACCAAGAAATCCTCTGGCTGGATTGCTCCATTGCCCTTGGCTGTCATCAACAACCTCACGATAACCCTTGAAATTTTCAGCAAAAAAGTTGGTAGTGTACTCGCCAATCATTGCTGCATTGAAACCAATACTGAGCACAATACTGACAAGCATAAATCCCGCAATAAAGCGTTTTCCAGAATATTGATAGCCTTTTTTTGTGTGACGCACGCTGAAAAACGCAATGAGCGTCACCAAGGCAAGCAGCGACAGCCAGGCGTATGGTATGCTTAAAATGATATTGCCGATTATCGGATGATCTGCAAAAAAAAACGCATTGTAATAGTGATCCACCAGAAAATCGTGACTAAAAAGAATAGAGTTACCGGTTGCCAGGGAGATCCCTCCAACCAGAAGCGCGACGGCGGCGAGCAGCCAAAAACCGCCCCACTTAAAAATAAAGCGCCATCGGGGGATTGGCACTATAGAGCGTTTTTCAATTTCTTCGAGGATGGATTCAGCTCTGTCTTTTGCCATATTTTTTATCGTTAACTTTTTTTTAAATGGATCTTTAACTTTTCAGTAGCCTCACTGAGCAATGGCACAATGCTTCTAATCGGCAATCGCAGAATATCGGCCATCTCTTCGTCAGTTTTTTCTTCAAAAAATTTCAGCACAATAACGTTACGCCATCTGACGTCAAGCTGATCGACGGCTGCCCGTACCTCCTCAGATGTTGTATGCACCTGACCATCCTGCTCTTTCAGACCCAATGCTTCTGCTATGGCTGTCAACGAAGCTGTATCATCATCTGTTGTTACAGCACTCAAGTCATTTTTTGATCGAGGCAGGTAATCGGCTATTTCATCATGGGCAATTCGATAGATCCATGACGAAAATGGAATGGAATCGTCATATTCATTGAGGTAAATGTAGGTTTTGATAAAAACCTCCATGAGCAGCTTCTGTGCTGATCCAAAATCATCGCGCATCACACGGGCAATGTAGCGTAATAGGGGTGCCTCGTAACGCCTTACAAGAGAAGCGTACGCCGCCTTATTCTCAAGCGCCTGAATCACCAGCGCCTGGTCTGAGTATTGCTGCTGATCGCGATCAAGCCATATTCTGTGGAAACCCATCGAACCAGTGAGATAACAATGATTGAAAAACAAAAACAGCCGAAAACGTTAACACCGCAACTCCATGATACGAAATAACTGCGAAAATCTCATAACCAACACTACCAGCAACACTTTTTCACTTCTGGAACATTGAACTGAACAGCATTTATGAACGTTTCGTTTATATTGTCAGAAAGATTTATCAAGCACCATCAGGTCACGAATTCATGGTAAAGCTTCGTCGCCCTGGTTACACGGCATTATTACCGCACTTTGTCTCTTGATGGCGAAAAGTCTGGCGCTGTTGTTGTCAGATAGTTGCGCGTTACCACAATCCATAACTGTTCCCATGATTGAACATTTTCCCATCAAGCTCAATAAAGAAAAACGATATGAAAGAACTCTCTGATATTGCCCTTCTTTTCGTTGATGATGAGCAAGATACGCTCGATTCGTTAAGCCGTTTTTTACGCAGAGAACCATACATTAAGCACTTTGCAACAAGTGGAAAAGAGGCTCTTGAGCTGCTTGGTACCTGCAATATTGCGATTCTGTTAACCGACCTGCGTATGCCGGAAATGTCGGGCATGGAACTGATCAGCCAGGTAAAAAACAGCTATCCGGATATTGTACGCATTATTCTCAGCGGCATTCATGATATTGACCAGATTATTGAATCCATCAATACCGGAGAAGTATTTCGTTTTATTCCAAAGCCTATCGAGCCTCAGGGGTTCAAAAAAATCATAAC
>CAIXCO010000272.1 GCA_903917955.1 uncultured Chlorobiaceae bacterium
GACTGGGGCCATGCGAAGGATTATGTGCGGATGCAGTGGATGATGCTGCAGCAGGAGCTGCCGAGGGATTATGTGATTGCGACGGGTGTGCAGTACAGTGTTCGCCAGTTTATTGAAAAGTCGGCGGCGCAGCTTGGGATCACCATTCGCTGGGAAGGGGAGGGGAGAGAGGAGATTGGCATTATCGAGAGCCTTTCCACCCCGTATGCCTCGCTCCGTGAGGGCAATGTGATTGTCCGTATCGATGCCCGTTACTTCCGTCCCGCAGAAGTGGAAACCCTTCTCGGAGATCCGTCAAAGGCCAAAGCCGATCTTGGCTGGGTGCCTGAAATCACCCTCGACGAGATGGTTAAGGAGATGGTGGCCCACGATCTTGATCTTGCCCGCCGCCACGCCCTCCTCAAAGCCAACGGCTACACCGTAGAGGTCAGCAAGGAGAGCTGATCTTGGAAGAGGGCGGGGAGACCCCGCCCGTACGGGACTGATGCCGAAGAAAGGGGGACGTTGTTGACTGGTTGTATTTGCTGGGCTTTAATTTGCCAATTTTTCCAATCTAATCTTCGGAGTCTGTCCCGGATAAGGCCTGTCTGTTATAGGTTATTGCAAAAGCTCTTTACTTATTTATATTTGAAGAGGGTTTGCATAAAAGAAAGAGCATGAACCGAAAACAACAGATACAGCAACTCGTACGGAAAAAAGGGATTATTCGGGCTGCGGATGTTGAGGATGCAGGTATATCCCGAAATTATCTCTACCAAATGCACAAAGAAGGGCTTCTGGAGAAGCTGGCAGTGGGACTTTACACCCTGCCGGAAGCTCCCGTGACAGAACACTCGGCTCTGGCGGAAGTTGCAATAAGAATACCACATGCAGTTGTCTCTCTTCTGTCAGCTCTGAGTTATCATGGGCTTACTACCCAAATTCCTCATGAGATATGGGTGACCGTCCCCAGAAGTTCGTGGAGGCCGCAGAGAGAATATCCTCCGCTGAACCTGACCTATGTTTCCGGTTCGGCTTATTCATTCGGTACTGAGGAGCATATCATTGACGGAGTGAGTGTCAAAATGTATAGTCCGGCAAAAACGGTGGCAGATTGCTTCAAGTTTCGTAATAAGGTCGGTCTTGATGTCGCCATAGAGGCGCTTCGCGAGACCTGGCGATCAGATAAAGCGACCATGGATGAGCTGGTTGAAGCTGCCGGCATTGACCGAGTGTCGAAAATCATGCGCCCCTATCTGGAGGCGACCGTATGAGCCAGAAAAACATTGCCCATTCAATCTTTCAGCGGTTGCTGAACCGCGCTAAAGCCAATAAGGAGGAGTTCAATCTTCTGCTCTCGCGTTATGGCATGGAGAGGTTTCTCTATCGACTCATATGGTGGAAGAAGGGGGACGTTGTTGACTGGGTGTATTTGCTGGCCGGGTTGTGCCATTTCAAAGAGTGGCTCTGGCTTCCATAACAATGTTTTTTCTTCGTTTCATTCCGTACTATTCTGGTTTACATTCCGTAAGTTATCTCCATTGCTTCCATATTTTATGTTAAGATGTACTTACGAATGTGCTCTTTTGCTGCTCTCGTCTGAATGAAGTGCGCATTGCTGAAGCGCTGGAAAAAATTCCAGTCGTTTTTTGTAATTTTGGAAAACCATTCAGGAGATAATTATGCTGCAAAGTTATGAAGCCTTCTACGATCATGGAACCATGAAATGGTTGGGTGATAAACCTCCGGTTAAGCAGGCACACGTTATTGTAACTATCCTTGCCGAGAAAGAAGCAACTGTGATGTCATTACAGAAAAAACATCAGCCATCACCTCTCATTGCAGGAAAAGGTAAAATACTGGGAGACATCATCTCTCCGGTTTCACCAGCAGAAGAGTGGAGTTGTCTCGAATGATCGTGCTTGATACGCATATTTGGGTGAAATGGATTATTGACGGTAATCCAGCTCTGTCAGAAACAATTGTCAATGCAATGAGGGTTGATCGTCATTGGACTGTTTCAGCTATATCCTGCTTTGAGGTCTCTTTGTTGGTTAATCGAGGCAAGCTTCAGTTGCCCCTACCCGTTGAAGATTGGATAAAGGAAGGGCTTGAAAATTCAGGTATTGATTCACTTCCTGTTACCTGCGATATTATGCATAAAGCCGCTATGCTTTCCGAAATTCACAGGGATCCAGCAGACCGGATAATTATCGCGACAGCTCTTGTCTATGATGCAAAACTGGCAAGTATAGATTCTGTATTTCCGGATTACATGGAACTGCAAGGCAGATTGTTTGGTAAATGAATGACAGCCCGCCTCCATGCCCAGCTTAAAGCTAATGGGTATAGGGTGGAGGTGAGTAAGGAGAGCTGATCTTGGAAGAGGGCGGGGGGACCCCGCCCGTACGGGAATGTTGCAGAAGAAAGGGGGACGTTGTTGACTGGGTGTATTTGCTGGGGGGGGGCCCGCTGCCTGCTGGCTGGGTTCACGGA
>CAIXCO010000273.1 GCA_903917955.1 uncultured Chlorobiaceae bacterium
AATGAAGATCGGGCCGTGCACCAGTTGCTGGTCGTGCTGGGGAAAGAAAAATCCTGGAGTCTGTGTTCAGAAGGATGACCTCGCTGAGTTTTGAAGGGGGAGTAATTGCAAATGTAAAAATGGCAGCTCTTGCTATCAAGGCGATGGGAAGAAAAGATGGAGGCGATTAAAGGTTAATGCGTTATGTGATAAGAGAGATAGAGCCTCAACCGAGGCGAAAATGAATCAACAAGGAGTATGCCAGTGAATCCGAAAGAGTTGTTAGAGTTTTTGCAAAGCACACCGACCGTGATCGTTGTTGTTGCCTTTGGCTTGTATTTGTTGAAGATTTTTCTTGAAAAGCGGATAGAGGGAATTGCCGGGCGGTTTGAGGAGATTGCAAAGGCATCATTGCAGATAAAGTCTGAGATTCGGACTGAGGAGCGGGGAGAGCTGGTTGCCTTTCGGGTCGCCGTAGAGAAGTGGGAAGACTTTCTTCAGACGGTGGTGTTTGATTACACGATGAGTGCGCCTTCCGCAAGCGATATTTCATTGATGTACAAAAAGGACAAGGAACTCTATCTGGATGTCAAACTTGCCGTTGTGCGGGTGGGTATCTACCTTAGGGATAAGGAGCTGGAGCAACAGCTCATGGGTGCGGTCATGATGCTGCGCAAGAGCTATTATCCCATTATCAACGAGCCGATGCCGAGGCTTATCGAAATCCATGTGCGCCTGAAGGCGATTGAGTTCAAACAGGCGGCCTTTGAGAAAAGCCTCTGCACCGACCTCTCTTTTGCACCTACCGAAAAAGAGCGGGAGGAGAGTGCCGCTCTCCAAAAGCAGATGACAGAGGAGATGCAACGCTTTTCAGAGAACTTGCTCAAGGAGTATCGCGGCATTGCCGAACAGATCGTGGCACTGAAAGAGTCGATGAACAAGTACATCTATGCACCGATCAAAAAAGCCGCGATTGACGGAGATTAGCATCCCTTCCCGGCAAAACTGATTTTCACTCTATCCCAAGAACCCTGTCAGCGCCCGTTTTTTTTGTGAGATCGGACGCGCTGACAAACTCGGTTCCGGAATGCGAAAGCTGATAAAGTATGGTAAAGCTTTTCCGCCAGGCATTGGGGTTGAAAGACCGGTCACATACCCATAAAAGCTACTTGCAGAAAGCCTTGGTGGCTGGTTACATCGAAACGACGACACTCTATTCAAGTTGTTTTGTCTCAGTTTATATGAGGTACAGAAACACGATTTCTGTAAATAATTTCTTTTTGAGTTGGCTGAGAAATTTCTTTTTTTACAGAAATAACGATGCAGTATAACCGACAAACTTGATGAACGTAACGATAAAAAAAATAGCCAAAGTGCAGATGGGTTACTCATTCCGCTCCCGTCTTGAGGTCTCGAAAAGAGGAGAGGTGGCGGTCATCCAGATGAAAGATTTGCGTGATGACAATACGGTGGGGTGCGATGGCTTGACAATGATAGATATGGAGAGAGTTAAAGAGCACCACCTTGTTCGTAAAGGAGAGCTTCTCTTCCGGTCGCGTGGTCTGGTGAGCAATTCTGCGATTGTGCTTGAAGATCCGGGACGGGCTATTGTGGCGGCTCCTTTACTCAGAATCAGGATTACCAAATCTGACAGGATTTTGCCGGAGTATCTGAACTGGTATCTCAGCCAGCGCGAGGCGCAGATGTTTTTGACAAGCAGAGCTATAGGGAGTGCCCAGAAGATGATCAGCAAAGAGGTTCTTGAAGAGCTGGAGCTTTTTTTGCCTTCCCTGGAGAAACAAAAAAAAATTGTTGAGCTGGCTTCGCTTTCTGCTCGTGAACAGGCACTGCTTGTTGGGCTGGCTGAAAAGCGGAAGCTTTATATTTCAAAAATATTACTACGGTTTGCAAATGGAGAATAACGTATGAGTAACAAGATCGATCAGAAAGATATCAATAATGCAGCATGGGCAGCGTGTGACACCTTCAGGGGTGTTGTTGATCCGGCACAGTACAAAGACTACATCCTTGTGATGCTCTTTTTAAAGTATATCTCCGACGTTTGGCAGGATCATTACGACACGTACCAGAAACAGTATGGGGATGATGACGAACGAATCCTTCGCAAAATGGAGCGTGAGCGCTTTGTTCTTCCGGTTATACGACTGACCGAAAAAAACAGGGAGAGCGGCCAAGAGATTGTGCTCGACGAGTTCCCGGCCACCTACTACAGTCTCTATGAGCGCAGGGCGGCGGCCAATATTGGCGAGTTGATCAATATTGTTTTTGATCACATTGAAGAATCCAACAAAGCCAAGCTCGAAGGAGTTTTCCGCAACATCGACTTTAACAGCGAGGCAAACCTCGGCAAAACCAAAGATCGTAATCGACGTCTGAAACAACTGCTGGAAGATTTTTGCAAGCCGCAGTTGAATATGAAGCCAAGCCTTGTTTCAGAAGATGTTATTGGCAACACCTATATCTACCTGATTGAGCGCTTCGCCTCTGATTCAGGCAAAAAGGCCGGAGAGTTTTTTACCCCGCTTAAAGTGACCGAACTCGTGGCCAAACTTGCCAGCCCCAAACCCGGTGACCGTATCTGTGATCCAGCCTGTGGTTCCGGCGGACTTTTGGTACAGGCGGCCAAAGTGGTCGGTGACCGTAATTTCGCTCTGTTCGGTCAGGAGTCCAACGGGAGCACATGGGCGCTCTGCCGCATGAATATGTTTCTTCACAGTTTCGACAGTGCCCGCATCGAGTGGTGCGACACCCTGAACAGCCCTCTTCTGGTGGAAAATGACCACCTGATGAAATTCAATTGCGTTGTGGCCAATCCACCATTCTCGCTCGACAAATGGGGAGCTGAAAATGCCGAAAACGATCATTATAACCGCTTCTGGCGTGGCGTTCCTCCCAAAGGGAAGGGGGACTGGGCTTTTATCAGCCACATGATTGAAACGGCGCTTGAAAAAGAGGGTCGCATTGCCGTGGTCGTTCCGCACGGAGTGCTCTTCAGGGGTGCGGCTGAAGGACGTATTCGCCAGAAAATGATCGAAGAAAACCTGCTTGATGCGGTCATCGGGCTGCCGGGCAATCTCTTTCCAACCACCAACATCCCTGTTGCCATACTGGTTTTTGACCGCTCTCGGGAAAAAGGCGGACACAGGGAGTCATGCAGAGAGGTACTCTTTATTGATGCCAGTCGGGAGTTTGTATC
>CAIXCO010000274.1 GCA_903917955.1 uncultured Chlorobiaceae bacterium
ACCCGTTATCTCGACATGATTTCGGGTATCGGCGTTAATGCCCTCGGCTATGGCGACCAGCGCTTGGTGGATGCCATAAGCGCTCAGGCAGCAAAGCTCATCCACGCCTCCAACCTCTTTATGATGGAGCCGCAGTTTGAGCTTGCTGCAAAACTGCTCTCACTTTCAGGGCTTTCAAAGGTCTTTTTTGCCAACAGCGGCACAGAAGCCATTGAGGCGGCCATCAAAATAGCTCGTAAATGGGCTGGTCAGTCGGGGGATCAGGAGAAAAAAGAGGTGCTCTCACTGAGCAACTGCTTTCATGGTCGAACCTACGGCGCCCTTTCACTGACAGCAAAGGCAAAATACAGCGACGGTTTCGATCCGCTCCTTCCCGGCACAGGCATGATTGCCTTCAACGATATTGCTGACCTTGAAGCACAGGTTTCAGAGAAAACTGCGGCTGTTTTTATTGAGGTGGTTCAGGGCGAGGGTGGCATTCACCGTGTGTCGCAGCCCTTTATTGACCGGCTGAAAGAGCTTAGGGAACAGTACAACTTCCTCATCATCGCTGATGAAATTCAGTCGGGCTGCGGAAGAACTGGTACCTTTTTCAGCTATACGCAAGTCAACGCCGATCCCGATCTGGTCTGCCTTGCCAAACCGCTTGGTGGCGGTCTCCCCCTCTCGGCCGTGATTGGCAGCGAAAAGGTTGCGGATGTTTTATCGTACGGCAACCACGGCACCACCTTCGGCGGCAACCCGGTGGCATGTGCCGCAGGACTTGCCATGATCAAGGCGATCGAAGAGGAGAATCTGATGGAGCACGCCCGGGAAATCGGCGCCTTTATCAACCAGGAGGTGCAGAAACTGGCCACAAAACATCCGCAGATTCTTGAAATCCGTCAGTATGGATTGATGGTGGGCATCATGGTCGACAAAGAGGCCAAACCCTACGTAGGCAAAGCACTGGAAAAGCATGTTCTCATCAATGCCACCAGCGTTAACGTTATCCGCCTTCTTCCACCCCTCACAATCAGCCTGGAAGAGGCACAACACTGTATCACAACACTTGATGAAATCTTTACCGAAGAGAGTGCCGCAGCCGAAACAAGCTGCTGACACAGCCGCCACAATGCCCCTCGAAGCAGTCAACTATATCATGATTGCTCTCGGGGCTCTGGTGATTGCCGCAAGCTACTGGGGAATGTATCTGGAACGGTCAGTTGACGGTGTTTTCGCCCTCTTTATAAGCCCCGTAACGCTTATCGGGGCTTATCTCTGGGTTGCCTTTGGCCTGCTTTACCGCCCGAAAGCCGCAAAAAAGTAGTCGCCTCAGTCGAGCTGAAAGCGTATCGGAACACCATTAACAACGTGTTACGAATCAAAAGCTGATCGTAAACGGTTCCAGTGAATTGTAAGCAACATCATTGCTTGTTTGTGCTTGACGCTCCTCTTCATTAAACATCCTGTCAATCGCGGCAATGGCTTTCACAATGTTTTTGTCGGAGGCCAACTCTTTTAGCGTATGCTTGTTTTCCGCTCACAACTCCTGAATATTTATCGAAAATGCTTATACTTCGACAAGTATACTGGATTAGTAATCCAGGACGCTGAAACGATTGCTATCGTTAAAGAACCTAACGTACAGCTCATATAGAGGAAACGATTATGATGAACACTCAAGAACTTAAAACAACCGTATCGAAACTCTCCCCGGATCAACTGTTACAGTTTGCAGAGTGGTTCGAAGAATTTCTGGCTGACCAGTGGGATAAAAAAATTGAAGCCGATATTGCAACTGGTAGCCTCGATGCACTTGGAGAACACGCCGACCGTGAATTTCTGGCTGGTCGGGCAAGACCGCTGTGAATCATTTTACCATATCGGAATTTTGGTTCTATTACCAACAGCTCCCCAAGGATATTCGTAATTTAGCTGATAAAAACTTTGAGTTGCTTCGAAGTAACCCGCGACATCCCTCGGTACGATTAAAAAAGGCCGGGAATTTCTGGTCAGCACGTATCGGATTACGTTACCGTGCGTTAGCAAAGGAAAGAACGGAGGGTCTTGTATGGTTTTGGATAGGTTCACATCATCACTATGAAGAAATGATCGAATCAAAAAAATAAAAACCGCTGCTCCGTTCTGAACCACCGATTTATACAGATGAAAAGATGTTCGGAAACAAGAGGTTAGTCAGCATCAACAGGAAAAGTGCGGCAATAAGGTCAACAATACCGGAATCTAAAGAGTCAGGCAAGCAGGGTTCAATACGTAGCGGTGTTTCGGTAATCATAACTTTGCTGGTTACAATTCCATGTTATCTTTTTTATTGCAAGCATTTACAAATGATAATGTGTCGTTTTTACCGATGTTTTTTCTGATTGCGAGGAATTACCAAACCTACAGTATTATCATCGACTGTGTGCAAAACATTGTAACCGCTCTTCCGCAGCATCATTGCTCGTCTGCGCCTTGCAATAAATCGGCAATATCCAACACGCTCAAACCTGTGGCATCAGCAATGATGGCTCTATCGAGGCCTTTGGCTAACAAATTGAGTGCAATGGCTTTCGAGGCTTTTTCCATGCCTATCTCCACTCCTTTTTCTATGTTCTTTTCAGCTCCAGAGGCAATGATGCTTGCTACATCGGTGTACTCTTTCAGACGAACCTCATAGACTTGTCGCTCCTCTTCATTGAACATCCTGTCAATCGCGGCAATGGCTTTCACAATGTTTTTGTCGGATGCCAGCTCTTTTGGCGTATGATCCCGGTCAAGCTGATGCGCTGTTGTTAAAAAGCTGCTCCAGCGGTCGAGGGCGGTCTGGATTTGATTGTATGTTTTTTTGAACTTTTTCAGCTCAATGTAGTGCAACTCAAAAACATCATGCAATCTATCATCTTTGCCGGTGGCGGTATTGATGATTTTGTAGCAACTGTGAACTTCCTCCGAATCAGGTACAAAGTCGTAATCGAGAATGCTGATGCAGATGGTTTTCTTCAGCTCCTTGTACATCATCCCTTCGCCGAGCTGTTCTGTGACCAGTTTTGCCCAGTAATAAATAGCGCGTTTATCGAAGTTATTATCTTCGCGGATCTGCATTTCGACGTTAAACCAGCGACCATTTTCAGCCTTGGCCTTGATGTCGAGTATAGAGATTTTATCCGCACGGTAATCGGCCAGGTTATAGGGATTTTTTAACTCAACCTCCACCACCTGCTCCTCTTCGGAGACAATAGCGTTAATCAGGGAGATGAGTAAATCCTTGTTCTCTTCGCTGCCAAAGAGCTTTTTAAAGGCAAAATCAACGCGGGGATTTACTTTACACATGGCTGTATCCGGTTCATCATCAACAAAAACAGGAGGGATATATTGTGCCAGCACTGACCCGGCAACACCGCAAATTTACTTGAGCAAAATATAACAATTTTTTTGTTGTAAACACTCTTGATGAGCCGTTACCCGGCAAACGGAACGCAGGGAAATGCGCCCCGTGAATGCAAAGGAACGGCAAGAGGTTATAGGCGAAATCGTTGCCAAAAATATGGTGTCGAGCGTGTAGTTGCTTACTACGATGCTGGCCCGCTTTTTTAAAGCAATCAGCACATTGGTGTCAACCACATATCGCTCCTTCACGCTCTCTGTCGTTGTTGTTTCATTCGCTCAAACATCAACCGCGACTGTTCACGAGTTTCGCCAAGGGTATCACCAAAAAAGTGTTCAGGCCACTGCTGG
>CAIXCO010000275.1 GCA_903917955.1 uncultured Chlorobiaceae bacterium
CATTTTGCAATCCTGTTAAAACCACCAGAAACGCACATCTTTTTGTAATTCTATGCACGATAAAATCAGAATTGCCGCTATTGTCGGGATGGAGCAATGCAACCAGCGGGTATGGCGCGAAGTAACCTCTAAAATCGCCCCGCACGCTGAATTGACCCAATGGACCGATCAGGATCTTGAGCATCAGAATCCTGAAGCAGCCGAAGCAATCCGCAACGCCGATTGTATTTTTACCACCCTCATACAGTTTAAGATGCAGGCCGACTGGCTGCAGGAGCAGGTCGCGCAGTCGAAGGCAAAGGTCGTTTTTGCTTACGAGTCGATGCCTGAAGTGATGCAAATGACCAAAATTGGTACCTATGTGGTTTCGGGGGATGGCAGCGGCATGCCCGATATTGTCAAGAAAGTTGCAAAAATGCTGGTAAAGGGACGCGACGAAGATGCGCTCTACGGCTACATGAAGCTGCTGAAAATCATGCGCACCATGTTGCCGCTGATTCCCAAAAAAGCAAAAGATTTCAAGAACTGGATGCAGGTCTACACCTACTGGATGAATCCGACGACGGATAACCTCGCATCAATGTTCAACTATATCATTGCTGAATACTTTGAGGTTGACATCAAGGTTGAAAAGGTGCAGGAGGTCCCCACCATGGGCTTCTACCACCCCGATGCACCGGAATACCTGAAAGATCTGCACCATTACGAAAAATGGCTCCACAAGCGCAATAAAAACTCGGCAAAACAGCGCAACATCGGGATGCTCTTCTTCCGCAAGCACCTGCTGCAGGAGAAGGAGTATATCGACAATGCCATCCGTGCCATCGAAGCCAAAGGGCTCAACCCCCTGCCGGTCTTTGTGATGGGCGTTGAAGGGCACGTTGCCGCACGAGAGTGGTTTACACACAACAACATCGACATGCTCATCAACATGATGGGCTTCGGCTTTGTGGGCGGCCCCGCAGGCGCAACCACACCGGGCGCCTCATCAGCCGCACGCGACGAAATTCTGGGCAAAATAAACGCACCCTACGTCGTCTCCCAGCCGCTCTTTATCCAGGATTTTGCCTCATGGAAGTCGCAGGGAGTCATTCCGCTCCAGTCAGCCATGACCTATTCACTGCCTGAGATGGATGGTGCTGTCTGCCCGGTTGTGCTCGGAGCCATCAAGGATGGACGCCTCCAGACCGTACCCGATCGCCTCGACAGACTCGCCGGTTTGGCCAAAAAGTTTTCAGAGCTGCGCCAGATTGCGAACAAAGACAAAAAGGTCGCTCTCGTGGTCTACGACTATCCGCCCGGCATGGGCAAAAAGGCAAGTGCCGCCCTGCTCGATGTACCGAAAAGTCTCTACAACATCCTCAAATCGCTGCGCACCGAAGGATACAACATCGGTGAACTGCCAGAGTCACCCGAAGAGCTGCTCGCCATGCTCGATAAAGCAACTGATTACGAAATCCAGGCGCATGAGCAGGGGTGCTTCTCCATCGACCGCGAAACCTACAACACCCTTACCAGTTCCAGAGAGCGTGAACGCATTGAAGGGCGCTGGAGCGGCTTCCCCGGAGAGATTGCCCCCATCAAGCCTGACCGGCTCTTTATTGGCGGCATAACCCTCGGCAACATCTTTATCGGCGTTCAGCCGCGCCTTGGCATACAGGGTGACCCGATGCGCCTCCTCTTCGACAAAGAGAACACACCGCATCATCAATATATCGCCTTCTACCGCTGGATCAGCCGCACCTTCGGGGCCAACGCCCTGGTACACGTCGGCATGCACGGAACAGCGGAGTGGATGCCCGGCCTGCAACTCGGTGTCACCGGCGACTGCTGGTCGGACGCACTGCTTGGCGAAGTACCCCACTTCTACATCTACCCGATCAATAACCCAAGCGAGGCTAACATTGCCAAGCGTCGCGGCCACGCCACCATGATTTCGCACAACATCCCGCCACTTGCACGGGCCGGCCTCTACAAAGAGCTTCCCGCCTTCAAGGAG
>CAIXCO010000276.1 GCA_903917955.1 uncultured Chlorobiaceae bacterium
AGCGATCCACTTTTTGCAGCACTCCTGCAGAACCGGAAACTATGAGCTGTTCAAGAAATATGAGAACCTCATTGATGACCAGAGCGAGCACCTCTGCACCATCCGTGGCCTGATGGATATCAAGTTCAGCGACTCTGCCGTTCCCCTTGAGGAGGTCGAGTCGGTTGATGCAATTCTGAAGCGCTTCAAGACCGGGGCCATGTCGTACGGCTCCATCAGTCAGGAGGCGCATGAAACCCTTGCCATTGCCATGAACAGGCTTGGAGGCAGGAGCAACACCGGTGAAGGCGGCGAAGACCCTGAGCGATTCAAAAAAGATGCCAATGGCGACTCGAGAATGTCGGCCATCAAGCAGGTTGCTTCGGGCAGGTTCGGCGTCACCAGTGAGTACCTTGCAAGTGCCAATGAGATCCAGATCAAGATGGCGCAGGGCGCAAAGCCGGGCGAAGGCGGACAGCTTCCAGGCTCAAAAGTCTATCCCTGGGTTGCCAAGGTGCGTCACTCAACGCCTGGTGTTGGCCTGATTTCTCCGCCACCCCATCACGATATCTATTCCATTGAGGATCTGGCGCAGCTTATCCACGATCTTAAAAATGCCAACCCGGTTGCCCGTATCAACGTCAAGCTCGTTTCGACGGTTGGCGTGGGTACCATTGCTGCCGGTGTGGCCAAGGCTCATGCCGATGTTGTCCTCATCAGCGGTCACGATGGCGGAACCGGCGCATCGCCTGTTTCGAGCATCATGCACGCGGGTATGCCCTGGGAGCTTGGCCTGGCCGAAGCGCACCAGACCCTTGTGCTCAACAACCTCCGCAGCCGTATTGTCGTTGAGGCCGACGGTCAGTTGAAAACCGCCCGCGATATTATTATTGCCGCGCTGCTTGGTGCCGAAGAGTTCGGTTTTGCCACCACCACCCTTGTGGTGATGGGCTGCATCATGATGCGCTGCTGCCAGGACGACTCCTGCCCGGTCGGCGTTGCAACCCAGAACCCGGAGCTGCGCAAGCACTTCAAGGGCAAACCGGAGCATGTCGAAAACTTCATGCGCTTCCTTGCCGAGGGTGTTCGTGAGTACATGGCGCGACTTGGTGTGCGTACCCTGAACGAACTTGTTGGACGCCCCGAACTGCTCAGCATGAAAAAATCGGTTGATCACTGGAAAGCGCAAGGTGTTGACCTTTCCAAGATTCTCTATCAGGCGGAAGTTGCCGAGCATGAAACTCGCTACTGTACCATTGAGCAGGAGCACGGCCTTGACGCCAGTCTGGATCGTACCACGCTTCTCTCAATCTGCGAACCCGCCATCAAAAGAAAAGAGAGGGTTTTCTCTACCCTTCCCATACGCAACACGAACAGGGTGGTCGGTACCATTGTCGGCTATGAAGTGACCAAAGCTTACGGTTCCGCCGGATTGCCGGACGATACCATTCACCTGAAATTCATCGGCACTGCCGGTCAGAGTTTTGGTGCCTTTATGCCCAACGGCATGACCCTTGAGCTTGAGGGCGATGCTAACGACTACGTCGGCAAGGGGCTCTCCGGTGGCCGGATTATTGTCTATCAGTCAGGGGGCTCCTCTTTCCTCCCCTCAGAGAATATTATCATCGGCAACGTCGGCTTTTATGGCGCAACCTCCGGAGAGGCCTTTATCCGAGGAATGGCCGGAGAGCGCTTCTGTGTCCGCAAC
>CAIXCO010000277.1 GCA_903917955.1 uncultured Chlorobiaceae bacterium
AGGTTAGTTAATGCCGGATTGAAAATATAGGGCCAATTTACTGTTTTAGAATTAAAAACCGCAAGCCTAATAAAAATTGATTACAGAGAGCATAAAAATTGCGCATTTATCGGATCTTCATTTTTCCGGACGGCAGGATCGCCGTCAGCTTGATGATTTTGACCGTCTGCTTGCCCATTTCAACACAGCCGGGTTCGATCATCTCGTTATTTCAGGTGATTTGAGCAACAATGCTGACCAGGCAGACTGGCGGATTGTCCGTGAAAAACTGGAGAGTCATGGCTGGTATCACTGGGAAAAGACGACCGTTATTGTCGGTAACCATGATCTTATCAATCTTGAAGAGGAGATGCGTTTTTATAATGCCCTGAACCCTCTTCAGTCGGTCAGAAAAAAAGCTTTTGAGCGCAAGCTGGCAGAGTTTTGCCTCTTTTTTCAGGAGCTGATAACGGGTGAGGGGCATGGGGGCGCAGCATTTCCCTTTCTTAAAATTATTAACTACCCTTGGGTGAAGCTCGCTTTTGTCGCACTTAATTCGGTCTATCCCTGGTATCCCGCCGATAATCCGCTTGGAGCCAGAGGGGTTATCACTCCCGGCCAGTTGCGTGCCCTGGGTCGTGAAAGTGTGCTTGCCTCTCTGAAAGGCTCTTTCGTCATCGGGCTTTGCCACCATGCCTACAGGGTTTATGGAACGGACTCACTGATTGACCAGGCTTTCGATTGGACCATGGAACTGAAAAATCGCGAAGAGTTTCTCTCTCTCATGAAGAGTCTCGGTGCAAAGGTGGTGCTGCATGGCCATTTTCACCGGTTTCAGTTTTACACCGTTCAGGGAATAAACTTTGTTAACGGAGGCAGCTTCCGCTACACTCCGCAGCGTTACAGTGAATTGCTTGTTGATGGGCAGGGGAATTGTGACCAGCAGTTCGTCACGCTCTCCTGAACAGGGAGAGAGTGCTCTTACTTCGGGAGGTTTTTTTCCCGGTATTCAAGGATTCTTGCAGCATGGTTGCAGTCATCCTGGTTGAGCTGTTTAAAAATATTTGCAGCAGCAGAGTTTGTGGGGCTGTCGAGAAATTGCTGAAAATGGGATTCCCCAGCGGCCTTTTCAAGGTCGAGTGCCGTTTGCAGGGCTTCGCTTCTTGACGGAGGGTTCGTTTTATAGTTGCTGATCAGTTGTGCGATTTCTGCATTGGCATCGATGAGGGATTGCAGCTCTTTGGCCAACAGGTTGTTTGGAAAGAACTCGCTTTGCTGGGGCTCTTTTTTTTCCTGCTGGAGCAGTGCCGCGTGACCTCTCTCCTCCATGGCAAGCTCCCACCAGAAATCCTCATCTTCCGCAAAAGAGTCATTGAAAATGGTGTAGAGCGTCGCAAGGTTGAGTTCAAGCTGTATGGACTCGTCGAGATGTTTCTGGTGTGTTACCTGCATGGTCAACCTTTTTTTTGTGAGCGCCTCTTTTTGAAGGAGGCGCACTGATTCTCTTCTCTATTTGTTGCGGTAGGAGGCATACTCCTGAAGGCTTTTAACGCCGAACTCCTGGTGGCGGATGCAGTCGATGGCCTGTACTGATGCCTCTGCCGCTTCGATGGTGGTGACAAAGGGGACATTGCTCAGCACTGACGCCGCTCCAATAGCCTCTTCATCGTGCAGCGCTTTTTCGCCCCTCGGGGTGTTGATGACAAAGTTGATCTTGCCGTGTTTGATGATGTCGAAAATGTTCGGACGTCCCTCTTCTCCCACCTTGAAGACCTTCTTGCATTCAATGTTGTGCTCAGTCAGGAACTGATGCGTACCGGCGGTGGCAATAAGATCAAAATCCATGCGGAAGAGCGCTTTTGCAATGTCGATGATACGCTGGTTTTTATCCTGATCGTTCACACTGATGAATACCGCTCCGGAGAGGGGGAGCTGCATGTTTGCTGCCTGGTAGGCTTTGGCAAACGCTTCCGGAAATTTGTCGGCCAGGCTCATCGCCTCACCGGTTGAGCGCATCTCGGGGCCCAGATAGACACCCGATTTTACAAACTTGGAGAAGGGGAAGACCGGTTCCTTAATGGCAAGATGTTTCATACCGAGCTCATCGCAATCTTTCAGGTCATATTCCTGACGCAGGTCGCTGAGCTTTTCGCCGAGCATGACGCGGGTGGCAATTTTTACAACAGGGATCGCCGTGGCCTTGCCGACAAACGGCACCGTCCGGCTGGCTCTTGGATTGACCTCTATGACGTAGACGCTCTCGTTCTGGACGGCATATTGAATATTCATCAGCCCTACAACCTTGAGGCTTTCTGCAAGGGTTCTGGTATAGGACTTCATCAGGGCAATAGCCTTGGGGCTGATGTTGTGATAGGGTAAAATGGAGGTTGAGTCGCCGCTGTGTATACCTGCGGCCTCAACATGCTGCATGATGCCGCTGATGACGCAGTCGGTGCTGTCGGCAAGGGCATCAATGTCGAATTCAACGGCTGTTTCCAGAAAACGGTCAATCAGCAGTGGATATTTATCCGTAATGAAGAGGGCCTGATCGACATACTCTTTGAGTGAGTCGTCACTGTAGATGATTTTCATTGCCCGTCCGCCAAGAACGTAGCTTGGTCGAATCAGGGCCGGGTAGCCGATTCGCCGGGTGATCTCTTTTGCCTCTTCGAGGTTGATGGCCGTGCCGTACTCTGGATGGGGTATGCCGAGTTCTTCGAGCAAGGCTCCGAATTTCTTGCGGTCTTCGGCCAGATCGATTCCCTTTGAAGAGGTGCCGAGAATGGTAACGCCTGCCTCATGAAGCTTGGCAGAGAGTTTCAGTGGTGTCTGGCCTCCAAAGCTGACAATAACACCGAGAGGTTTTTCGTGCTCTATGATGCGAATGGTGTCTTCGAAGGTGAGTGGCTCAAAGTAGAGCTTGTCGGCTATATCGTAATCGGTTGAAACCGTTTCAGGATTACAGTTGACCATGATGGTTTCATAGCC
>CAIXCO010000278.1 GCA_903917955.1 uncultured Chlorobiaceae bacterium
CACCACCTGGCGCCTTGCAGCCATGAACCTCGCCATTCGCGGCTACGACTACAACCTCGGCAAAGAGCCTGCCGACTCCTTTACCCGCGACCAGCACCCCGACCTCCGCGCCGACTTCATCATGGCCAATCCACCCTTCAACATCTCCGACTGGTGGCACGCCAGCCTTGAAGGCGACTCCCGCTGGGTGTACGGCACGCCGCCCCAAGGCAACGCCAACTACGCCTGGCTGCAGCACATTCTTTATCACCTCAAACCCAATGGCCGGGCCGGTATCGTCCTCGCCAACGGCTCCATGTCATCCAGCCAGAACTCCGAAGGCGACATCCGCCGGAACATGGTCGAAGCCGACAAGGTGGAACTCATGATCGCCCTGCCCGGCCAGCTCTTCTTTAATACCCAGATTCCAGCCTGCCTCTGGTTTCTCGTCAAACAGAAACACCGCCGAAAAGGAGAGGTGCTCTTTATTGACGCCCGTAAACTCGGTTCCATGAAAAGCCGGGTGCAGATTGAGTTTCTGGATGCCGATATTCAGCGCATTGCCGATACTGTCCATGCCTGGCGAAGCGATGGTGAAACCAGTGCCGACTATGCCGACATTGCGGGCTTCTGCCGTAGCGTTACGCTTGAGGAGATTGCCACTCATGGCCATGTGCTCACGCCGGGCCGCTACGTCGGCGCTGAAGCGGTCGAAGATGACGACGAAGCCTTTGCCGAAAAGATGCTCAAGCTCACCGAAACACTTGGCGAACAGATGGCCAAAGGGGCCGAACTGGATCAGTTGATCCGCCAGAAACTCGGAGGGCTTGGGTATGAGTTCTGAGCTGAGTGAACCGATGAGGGAGACTGTCGATAAGAGGGTTGAGACTACAGGAAAGGCCGAAAAGACTACAGGAAAGACCAAAAAGACTACAGGAAAGGCGGCTTTGTTAATGGAACAGGTTCGCCGGAATCCACAAATCACCACTCCAGAACTGGCAGTTCTGCTTGGTTTGACTGAGGACGGTGTCAACTATCATCTGCGCAAGCTGCAAAAGGATGGGTTGCTCAAGCGAATAGGTGGGAGAAAGAGCGGATACTGGGAAATTATTGATACGGAAGAAGGTGGGAGGGTTGGGGTATGAGTACTCAGCATTTAAGGTTTGGCGACTGCGCGACGTTGGTAAGATCTTCAATTTTTCCGTCAGACTATCCTGACGAGCCATACATCGCGTTAGAGCATATCGATCAAGGTCAGCTTTCTTTAAATGGATATGCTTTTGGTCGTAATGCGGATAGTCAAAAAATCAGATTTTCAAAAGGTGATATTCTGTTTGGTAAGCTCCGTCCATACTTTAGAAAAGCTGTTATTGCTCCTTTTTCGGGGATGTGTTCAACGGATATTTGGGTTGTCAGACCAAAAGCAGGGATTGATAGAAATTTCTTGTTTTACTGGATGGCATCCGATTTATTTGTGAACCATGCCAGCGATGCTTCCGAAGGTACACGAATGCCGAGAGCAAAGTGGGATGTTGTCGAACAGATTAAAATTCCTTTTATATCATCGCACTCTCAACAGGAAGTCGGTAGTATTCTTAAAACTCTCGACGACCGCATCGCTCTGCTCAGAGAAACTAACTCCACACTCGAAGCCATCGCTCAGGCACTCTTCAAATCATGGTTTGTTGACTATGACCCCGTCCGAGCCAAAAAGGAAGGTCGCGAACCCGAAGGTATGGATACCGATGCCGCAGCACTTTTCCCCGACAGCTTTGAAGAGTCAGAACTGGGGTTGGTGCCGCAGGGGTGGCGAGTCAGTTCTGTATATGACCTGGCTCAATACATTAACGGTGCAGCTTACAAAGCGTTCGAACCAAACTCAGAGCAAAAAGGGTTGCCGATAATTAAAATTGCAGAATTAAAAGCGGGAGTTACTTCTCAGACAGGCTTTTCTGAAATAAGTATGCCGTTGAAATACAAAATAAACACTAAAGATATTTTGTTTTCGTGGTCAGGTAATCCTGATACATCAATCGATGTGTTTGTCTGGCCTCATTGTGACGCATGGCTTAACCAGCATATTTTTCGTGTTGTTCCGAATGCCGAGCAAGAGCGATCATTTGTTCTGCTTACGCTCAAATATTTGATGCCAGTATTTGCTGAAATTGCCCGAAACAAACAGACTACAGGGTTAGGGCATGTAACCATTGCTGATTTGAAACGACTTCAAGTAATTTTTCCATGCCATATTGTGCTTGAAAAATGGAACGAGTTAGTTGATCCTCTTCTTGAGCAGGCTTTTATTGTCATGCAAAAAGCCCGAACCCTCGCATCAATCCGCGATACCCTGCTCCCGCGTCTGATATCCGGTCAGCTTCGCCTGCCGGAGGCTGAAGCAATCATTGAGGAGGCAACAGCATGAGTTACGAGCCACCCTTATACCATCACGCCGCAGATTTTGTAGCAGGTGGCGGAGATTGTTGAGCTGGTTATCCGCTGGTCGGTGCCGGGTAATGATGCCATCCAGCGCAAAAACGTCGGAGAA
>CAIXCO010000279.1 GCA_903917955.1 uncultured Chlorobiaceae bacterium
ATATCCGAAATGCTGCTTATGACTCCATTGAGATGGGTCGTTATGATACTGTCTGGAGAGGCGGCGATAAGGGTCTGGTATTGCTTGTCCAACTGTCGTCTCGCTTTTTCAGCTTCATTGTATTCGTTCTGTTTGGTGATAAAAACAGCTAACGACCTTTCTTCGAAATATTTACGTTCTGTAATATCATGAACGATTGAATAAAGAAGCTCCCTTCCCGCAATATTGATACTGATGCTGAAGACCTCCACATCGCGGACAGAGCCGTCTGACCGGCGGTGGCGGAATAAAAAACGGTTCTGCTCTGAAGTCCTGCACTGTTCCATGTTACTTTTCACCTCATCAGGAGTGGTGTTGGTGATCTGCTGTATACGCATCCGTCGCAACTCTTCAATTGACCAGCCATAAAACTCCGCAGCCGCATGGTTGGCATCCATAATTTCTCCCGTATCAGGATTAAGAAGAATCATGATCGCAGAGTGGTTTTCAAAAAGAAGCCTGAATCGCTCTTCGCTTTGCCTCAAAGTCTCTTCGGTCTGCTTTCGATCCGTGATGTCATCGAAAAGTGCTATACACTCCCCTCCCTTCGGGCTGTCAAGGGATACCTCAAACCATTTGTTCACTCCGCTCAGGAAGAGTTCAAATTGGTCAGGCACTCCCGATTCAGCCACCTTTCTCTGCTTTTCGATAAACTCGGGATTTGACTCTGCAATACCAGGCAACACCTCCGTCATTCTGAGACCTGTCACGTCAGTGCGTCCGATCAACTTCTCATAGCTTTTGTTGACCTCCAGATAAAGAAAATCGACAAGGCTGCCCTTTTCGGCAATCATCCGGCAGTGTGCGTAACCGCTCCGTATGAAAGCAAGAGGATTCACAATACGAGTGGCGCCAGCACCTGACGCCTCCTCGTGTTCCGACATTCCAAAAAGTGCTCTGATGTCAAACTGCTCTGTTGCCATGGATGATAATTATTATGACATACACGAAAAGAGTCTCAGGCATAAAAGACTCCTCTCCCAACGCAGACCCTCGGTAAAAAATTACGCAAAAGCCGTGAGAAAAAGATAGAAAAATTGACCAATTATCAGAAAGCCTTCTTTTTCAGCTCAGCATCGCTCACAATGCCGTCCACAGCAAGATTAGCGCTCATCACAGCCCCGCCCATTGAGTCGTAATAGAGTTGCTGCGAAAATCCGCCAGCAAGAAAGAGATTTCGAATCGGTGTTTTTTGGGAAGGACGGTACTGCTCCATCTGCGGCAAGGGAGCATAGACTGATCGGGGAATTTTTACCACAGTGGACTTCAGGATTCTGGCCCCGCGTGACGTTTCAGGGTAACAGTTTCTGACACTTTGGTCAACGATGCGAATGATCTCCTCCTTTGAAAGCGCAATAAGCTCTTTTGCCGGAGCGACGCAGAACTCAAAACGGGTTTTGCCGATGAAAGGCTCTCCGCGAAGCGTAGCATAATCGGGTGTAGTACAAGCAAGGTTGGCATAAACCGGAATAACACCATCGGGCGAAAAAAGCACATTGTCGGCAGAGGTAATTTCCCGATCGTACCAGATTTGTACCGAAACTACCGGGACCCCTTCAAGTCGGTCGAGATCTCCAAAAAAGGAATACTGTTGCTTCAGTGTGCCAGGCAGCACCTTTTGCAGATTATGGATCGGCAGGGCTGCGAGATAGTAGTCAGCAGTCAAAATCTCGCCATTGCGAAGCTGCACGCCATTGATCTCCTTGCCATCAAAGAGCAGCTCTTCAACAACCGTCCTGTTCTTGAATATCGCACCTTTCGAAGTCGAATAATCAAGGAGTGGCTGCGTCAGATACTCCTGGGGAGAACCTTTGAGAAACCCCATGCGCGAGGCATCCGGAATACGGTAAAAGGTCTCGGTAACATCAAGGATAATTTTGGCAGAGATCTCTTCAGGCGGAATAAACTTAAGGGCAAGAGCCATTGGACGGAACATCTTCTGCAAAAGGCGATGGCCAAATTTTTTCTCTGCCGCCCATGCAGCAAAGCTCAGATGATCCTGCGTTGGTGCATACTTCTCTTTTTTCAGCGCCAGGGGAATGAGGGATTTCGCAAACGCCGCCATTTCAGCAAAGGTAAAATAGCCGTTTTGCACAATTGCCGGCAAAAGATGGAGTGGACTGGGAAGATCCCACGTCTTGAAGGTAAAACTCTTTCCCCCCTCAAGCGTGTAGGTAAGCTGATGCTTTTTCCACACAACAGCATGATCCGTCTTGATCTCCTTCATAAGATCGTAGAGAACGCTGTAGGCACCAAAAAAACAGTGCGTCCCGGATTCGATCCAGTCGCCCTCCTCATCCTTCCATGCTGAAACCTTGCCGCCGAAAATCTCTCTTTTTTCAAGCACCTTGACCTGAAACCCTTTATCGGTCAACCGTTTGGCTGCGGTCAACCCAGCCAGGCCCCCACCAAGAATCAATACTGACTTTTTTTCTGAACTCATTCTTAGGAATTGAAAGAAAATTGGCAAAAAACACTACACAACAGTACGCCCTTCCATTGCCCGGGAAAGGGTTGCTTCATCAATAAACTCAAGCTCCGCTCCAACAGGAATCCCTCTCGCTATTTTTGTAACATGAATACCAAGTGGCTTGAGCAGTTTGCTGAGATAGAGGGCTGTGGTTTCACCCTCAATAGTCGGGTTCAGAGCGAGAACAACCTCTCTGACAGCAGGGCTCTCCGGCACCGACAGACGCAGAAGCAGTTCACGAACCTTGATGTCGTCCGGGCCGATGCCATCAAGAGGTGAGATTACGCCGTGAAGAACATGGTAAAGCCCTTTGTAGTGGCCGGTCTTTTCAAAAGCGAGCATGTCAACGGGAGATTCAACCACGCAAATCACCGAACGGTCACGTGCCCTGCTACAACAAAGTGCGCACGGGTCGATACCGATATCGGTGATGTTCTGGCAGACAGAACAACGGATAACCTTGTCTTTGGCATCAAGCAGGGCTGCAGCCAGCTTTTCCGCCTCAGCTCTCGGCTCACGTAAAATATACATGGCCATACGCTGGGCGGTTTTGCGTCCAACACCAGGGAGTTTGGCAAATTCATCAATAAGGGCATCAAGAGCAGCCGAAGTATAACGCATACAGAGCTACAGACCGAGATTCAAATTTTTGAGCATATCGGCAGGATTCATCATCCCGCCGGTCACTTTGGATATCTCCTCCTGTGCAAGCCGGCCCGCTTCATCCAGCGCATTGTTAACCGCAGCAAGCACAAGATCCTGAACCATTTCCACGTCATCCATAATATCGGGATCAATGGTCAGACTGAGCATTTTCTGCTTGCCGCTGACGGTCACTTTCACCATACCGCCTCCAGCTTCACCATGAGCCACAATATGTTCAAGCTGCTTCTGTACATCCTGCATCTTTTCACCAGCCTGCTGAATCTGTTTCATCATATCACCTAAATTCGGCATTGACATCGGTCTCTTCTCCCCTGTAAGTTATAAAAAATGGTTTTCTTCAATTTTTTCTGCGCAAGGCGAGGTAAATTTTTTCAAGAATATCCCCGGTTGTCAGCTTGTATTTTTCCAAAAGTTCATCAGCCTTTCCAGACTCACCGAACTGGTCTTCGACACCCACCATCTCGATCGGTACCGCAATATTGAGGGCACAGACATGGGCCACCGCATCACCAAGTCCGTTGAAGGTCTGATGCTCTTCGGCCGTTACAATGGCGCCAGTATCGTTGGCGGCACGCACAATGGCAAGGGTATCGATTGGTTTAATGGTGTGCATGTTGATTACCCTGACGCCAACACCCTCTTTTTCGAGTATACGGGCAGCTTCGAGGGCCTTCCATACCATAATACCGCAGGCAATGACCGTAACATCCTTGCCGGGATGAAGTTCTATCGACTTGCCAATTTCAAAACCATCCTCATCAAGAGAAAAGTCAGGAACGTTCGGCCGTCCAAAACGGAGATAGACTGGCCCCTGATGTTTCACAATCGCTTTTGTTGCTCGAACGGTTTCGCTGTAATCAGCAGGTACAACCACCGTCATTCTTGGCAAGCCGCGCATAAGCCCAATATCCTCAAGAATCTGGTGGGTCGCACCATCTTCACCAAGCGTCAACCCGGCATGTGAAGCACAAATCTTGACATTGAGGTTCGAATAACAGACCGACTGGCGAATCTGGTCATACACCCTCCCTGTAGCAAAAACGGCGAACGTTGCAGCAACCGGTATTTTTCCTGTGGTAGCAAGACCGGCGGCCATAGAGATCATGTTGGCCTCAGCAATCCCTGTCTGGACAAAACGATCGGGGAAGGCATCGCGAAACAAATTCATGTTCAACGATCCCGTCAGGTCTGCGCACAAAGCGACAACAGAGCTATCCTCCCGGCCAATTTCAAGCAAAGCATCACCAAACCCTGTGCGGGTAGCTTTGTTTCCCCGCGTGGCGTATTGCGAAGTCGCAACCCCGATGTTATTTTCTTCCATTACTTCCAGAATAACTTAAATTATGAAAAGCACTTCCGCTTGGCTATGGTACCGAAAAAATTTCAAACCCCATGAGAAAAGTTGTTGAATATAAGGATACTGAAATCGCTGTGAAAAAAAAATTAGGTCAAAACTTTCTGACAGACCGCAATATCACAAAAAAAATAGTAGTTGCTTCAGGAGCGAGCCATCAAGAGAACATTCTTGAAATTGGCCCTGGCTTCGGAGCCCTGACCAGAGAGATCATAGAGTGCTGTCCGGTATTCACCGTTATCGAAAAAGACCGAAAGCTTGCTGAATTCATACGGTGTGAATACCCGCAGCTCAAACTCATAGAAGGTGACTTCCTTGAAACCGATCTTGCTGCACTTGCCGTCGAAAAGCCACTCAGGGTACTCGGCAATATCCCCTACTCCATCACCACACCCATCCTTTTCAAGCTTCTTGAACATCGC